>JBDKJT010000001.1:0-9594 GCA_039796475.1 Bacteroidota bacterium
TGTACCAATATCAGCGATGGTAGTTTTGAAATTTACAACAATAGCGGTGGCCGGGTTGCCTATATTACCACCGATGTAAATAGCAAAGGCGCTTTTATTGCCTACAACGAAACCGGCGGAATAATCGGTAGACTGCCGCAATAGTTATAATGTTGTTTTTGATACCGGGGCAGTACAGCCCCTTTTTTTATTTTGCCACTGCCATATTTGCCCCTATACTTGCAGGCTTTTAATAAATGCCGCAAAATTGTATAGTATGATTACATCTGCAGAAACAGTTTTACAACAGTTATCGGTGCATAAAACGGGTAACAAACAAAATGACGAACCACTGGTGCTGGGTGAGCAGCCTTTTCTGCTGCAAGATGAAGTATTGGGTAGTTTGCTAAAACAATATTTTTTGCAGCCCTTTGAAAAAGTGAACGAGGTTTACCGGCTTAGCCATGCTACCGGAAATTTGGGCTTAAATGAAGTATATCATTTTGCCAGCAGCATATTTAACGATGCTCAACAATTTCACGAAGGCAGCCGGCAATTGGCCACCCAATTATACCAGTTGGCAGATCATCCAAAAATAAAAGGAGGCGAACTGTATGTGGCCTATTTTACCAACCTGCAAATAGAAGGTGAGTTGCATGATGCTATTGGTATTTTTAAATCAGAACAAAAAGAACCTTACCTGTCGGTATCGCATGAGCAAACAGGCTTTGTAATACAGTATAACCAGGAGGCTATCAACATAAAAAAATTAGATAAGGGCTGTATTATTTTTAATACCGATAAGGCCGAGGGGTATAAAGTAGCCATTACCAACCAGGCCAGCCACACCGAGGCTCAATACTGGGTAGACGATTTTTTGCAACTGCAAATACGTAACGATGCCTACCACCAAACCAGCAATGTATTGCAGGTGTATAAAACTTTTGTAACAGAAAAAATTGATGAGCAGTACGAAGTATCTAAAGCAGATAAAATTGATTTGCTAAACCGCTCTTTAAAATATTTTAAAGAAAAAGACCATTTTAACCTTGATGAATTTTCAGAAGAGGTTATAGGCCATGCCGAAGGTATTGCGTTGTTTAAAGATTATAAACAACAGTACGAGCAGGAGCTGGATGCCCCCATCGGTAATGAATTTGCCATACACAATATAGCCGTAAAAAAACAGGCAAGAATATATAAAAGTGTGCTAAAGCTCGATCGTAATTTTCATATCTATATTCATGGCAATAAAGAGCTGATAGAAAAAGGCTTTGATGAAGAACGAAACATGAACTATTATAAAGTTTATTTTAAAGAGGAGCAATAAGCAGCGGCTCATTAAGCCTTGGCACCTGCGTTGGCAGGGTTTTTATTTCGGCGGCCCCACCAAATTAAAAAACCTGTAATGGGCAGGCTGGCTGCAATAAGGCTGGCAAAAAATGCCAGCAGTTTGCCAGCAAAGCCCAGTATTGCGCCCGTGTGCATATCATAATTCATCCGCACAATTTTATCGGCTACCGGCGCCGTTTTAAAACTGCCGGCATAACTGTCTTTTGTAGGCAGCTCCTTACCGTTGTATTGGTCAAAATGAAAATAGTCGGAGTAATAATAAGTGCCCGGCCGGTGATTTACCACCACTTCAACAGGGTCGGTACTGCTGTTGGCAAAATATATACCGAGGCTTTCGTTGCTTTTTACACTATCCTGGTACAGTTGCCAAAAATGATCGGCAATATTGGGGTATTGTGCAGGCTGTGTACTGTCTGATAATGGTTGCTGGTGCTCTATCATTTGTTTGCCGCCGCTGGTAGCCCAGTAAAGTCCTTTGGCAAACCACTGAAATCCAAAAACCAGCCCGGTAACAGCAATAAATATGGCTACCCATGTAATATAAAATCCCAGTACATTGTGCAAATCGTAGTTTTTTCTTTTCCACTTAGCAGTCCATTTAATACTAAAACGTTGCTTGCGGGCAGCCTTGTTTTTTGGCCACCACAATACCAGTCCGGTTATCATCAGCACCACAAAAATAAGTGTGGCAGATGCAGCAATGGGTTGCCCTATTTTTTCGGGCAGCCATAAATAATAATGCCCATCCAGTATCAACCTAAAAAAATCGTGGCGCATGTTTTTATGCTTTAGCAGTTGTCCGCTGTATGGGTTTAAAAAAACCAGCTCATACTCTTTTTCATCGTAGTACATCACAATGGCGGCTTTGCCCTCTCCCGGGTATTCTATACCTAAAGCTTTTTTTGATACGAGGTGTTGCTCAGCAATTTTTTTTAAGTTGGAGGGAGGCAGGTAAGCGGTGTTTTGTACAGCCACTTTTCTAAAAGGCTCGGTAACATTTCTTATCTCTACTTCAAAAGCCAGGATACAGCCTGTAATACCGAGTATGATTACTACCAGCCCTGAGCCAAGGCCCAGCCAACGGTGTAAAATGCCTGTCATCTTTTTTACTGTCATGTAAGTTGCTATGGTTAGTTGGCGGCAAAGCTACCTGCTGCAACGAGGGTCAAAACCCGCTATCGGGAAAAATTGTTACGGAAAAGGAAATAACAAGCAATGGCAAGCTGCTAACGACTGCCAAATTCAATCAACAAACAAATGCCTATAATAAAAAGTAGTACCCAAGCCCATTTGTATTGCTGGCGCCGGTGAGTTAATTGTATTGCGGCAAGCGCCTCTTGTACAAGCAGTATGCTGTCTGTATCTTGCCCGGCTATTTGTAATAATTTATCGCCAACCAGGCGGCCATGCGTTGCCGTTAATAAAGCAAGTGGTTTTAGCAGGGTTTGTATAATGCTGCGGTTAATAGCAGGCTCGTTAAATGTTTGTAGTACATGTATGGCGGGGCTGCTTAGCAGCTCATCTATTGCTGCCCAAAGGGCTGCAGGGTTCATTCTGAAAATATCTGCCCGGGCTATATCTTGCTCCAGTGCAATGGCTTTTTTTAAAATAGTTACCGGGGTGATAACATCGGTTGTTTGTAAAGGCCCCTTGCTTTTTTGATACCAGCGTTGCTGCAGGTACACATCTTTTTTTACCGGGTTGGTGAGGGTTTCGTAAGCTTCTTTTACTTCGTAAAAATAAGCTGCCGCATAGGGATCGTTGCTGTTTTTATCGGGGTGATATTGCTGCGCCAGCATCCGGTAGGCCTTTTTTATTTCATCCACAGTAGCCTGCGGAGATACCTGCAGGGTTTTATAATAATCTTTAATGGCCATGGCTGCAAAGATACAAAGTACATTTATTTATGCCGAAGTGGGGCATCGGCTCCACAATTTGGGCATCTACTCAATTCTATATGATTAGCAATACGCACCAGTGATTGTGGCACAGTTTTATATTTGGTATAAAAAAATTATACAATGAAAGGTTTTTTTAGAACCCTGCTTGCAGGATATGCCGGTTATAAATGGGGCGGTGGTTGCCTGGGTACCATTGTAGTATTTATCATTGTGTATTACCTGCTGGGTTATGCTCACTGTTAAGCAGGCTGCTGCATTGCCTTGTATACATCTGCCGCTGTGCCGGTAAAAGGGCCGGCATGTGTAACTTTTATACCTGCCATTGCCGAGGCAAAAGCCCCGGCATCAGCCGGGCTGTCGTTTTTACTGCGGCGGTATAAATATCCCGCCATGTAGGTGTCGCCACAGCCAGTGGCGTCTGTGGCGATACCAGGCAAAAAAGCCGGCACCCGGTAACAATCGTTACTGGTATATATCTCCGATCCTTTACTGCCCAGTGTTACTACCAGCTCTTGCACGCCCCACCGCAATAATTGTTGTGCAGCCAGTGCAATATTGGTATGGCCGGTTAGTACTTCCAGCTCTTGCTCATTCACTTTTAAAAAGTGTATATGGGGCAACAGGGTCAGCTTATCGGTCCAGTCTGCCGCTAATATTTTTGTGCCATCAAGCCGGCGCAACCAACCCTGCACATCCGCACTTACCCGGCCTTTTTGGGCCAGTGTTTGTATCATCCCCGTATCCATATCATCTGCCAGCAGTGGCCCAAGGTGGTAAATACTGGCCTGTAGCTGCAATACATCTGCCTGGCTAAATTGCCGGGCTTTTTGTAATACCCGTTGGGTACGGTGGTTTAAATCTGCCCCATAAATATTCTCAAAAAAAACGGTATGCTGGCTGGGTAATACGGTTACAGCAACACCCTCTTGTTGTAATGTTTCAGTATACTTCATTTCGGGGTTACCAAGGGCGGTAAGCAGCTGGTAGCGTACGTCCATTTTTGCAAGTGCTTTACAAAAATACCAGGCAGTGCCACCGGGCAGGTAATGCGTACCTGCAGGGGTGGTAATTTTATCAGCAGTGATGTGCCCAATACAACAGATATCGTACATGATTTTTTTTTAGAATAGATAAAAATAATAAAAAGGGCTTTACAGGCCGTGGCAGCCAAGGGTAAATAACAGGTTTTCCACGATGTTTCTCCTTCATTTTCAACCTTATTAAGCCTTGTTTCATTTTCACATTTTCTCCCTTATCTTTGCCGCCTAAAATTGTAAACCATTGGCTACAAAATTCACTAAAGAAACTTACTTATACTGGTACGAATTAATGCTGTTGCTTCGTCGTTTTGAAGAAAAAACCGGGCAACTATACGGCATGCAAAAGATAAGAGGCTTTTGCCATTTGTATATTGGGCAAGAGGCCGTGGCTGCCGGATGTATGACGGCAACCAATGCCCAGGATAAATTTATTACCGCTTATCGTTGCCATGCATTGGCAATTGCCAAGGGCGTTACCCCTAATGCCAGCATGGCGGAGTTATATGGTAAAGCTACCGGATGCAGCAAGGGCAAGGGTGGCAGTATGCACTTGTTTGGGGTAGAGGTTGGCTTTTTTGGCGGGCACGGTATTGTAGGTGCACAAATTGGTACAGGCGCAGGCCTTGCTTTTGCCGAAAAATATAAAGGAACCGATAACGTAGCCCTTTGCTTTTTTGGCGATGGTGCTGCCCGGCAGGGTATGCTGCATGAAACATTTAATATGGCCATGACATGGAAGTTGCCCGTAATTTTTATTTGCGAAAACAACCAATACGCCATGGGTACCTCCGTAGCCCGTACCAGTAATGTACTGGATATTTATAAATTGGCCGATGCTTACGATATGCCCGGCGATACCGTAGATGGCATGAGCCCCGAAGCGGTGCATGAAGCGGTAATGAGGGCTGTAACAAGAGGCCGTGAGGGTGGTGGACCAACTTTGCTGGAAGTAAAAACCTATAGATACAAAGGCCACAGTATGAGTGATCCGCAAAAATACCGTACCAAAGATGAGGTGGAGGAGTATAAGCAAAGAGACCCCATTGACCATGTACTAAATGTATTGCAAACCGAATACAAAGTAACCGACGAAGAGATAGAAGTGATGAACGAAAGGGTAAGGCAGCAAGTAGAAGAATCCGTACGTTTTGCAGAAGAAAGCCCATGGCCGGGTGATGATGAACTACTGAAAGATGTATATGTGCAGGAAGATTACCCGTTTATTGTTGACTAAAAGCATTTAAAATTCAATACAATTAATCATTAAAAAATACCCGTTTGTAACGATGGCGGGTGAAAAAACAAAATGGCAGAGAAGCAAGTAATTACTGAAGTGGTTGAAACAAACGAAGCTGTTGACAAAGCCAAAGATTTTTGGGCTAGCTACAGCAAACCGATTATTTATGTGGGCAGCGCCCTCATCCTGCTGGTAGGCGGATGGATCGGTTATAAAAACCTTGTAAAAATACCCAACGAAAATAAGGCAGCCGAAATGTTATTTCCGGCAGAGCAGCTATTTGGTAAAATGGTGCAAACCGGTTTTAGCAAAGACTCTGTAAATATGGTACTCAATGGCGGCAATGGCATTACCGGTGTGTTAAAAGTTGCAAGTAACTACGGCAGCACTGCTGCTGGCAACAGGGCGCATTACCTGGCAGGTGTTTGCTATTTAAACAGCAAAGATTTTAACAATGCCGTTAAACATTTAAAAGACTTTTCTACAACAGCTACACAAGTACAAGCCGCTGCCTATGGTTTGCTGGGCGATGCATACTCCGAGCTCAAAAAAAATGACGAAGCATTAGACTATTATAAAAAGGCCATCAACCACAATCCTAAAGATGAGTTTATGACGCCGGAAGCATTGTTTAAGGCTGGTTTATTTGCAGAGTCAATTGGCAAAACTAAAGAAGCAGCTGAGTTTTTTCAGCGCATTAAAGACGAATATTCAAAAAGCAGCCATGCACAGGAAGCAGATAAATACCTGGCAAGGTTAGGTATTAACCAGTAGTGGAAATACCGCATAAACCTACTATTTAAATATGTCAGTTAACACTGGTGATTTATTAGATATTACAGGCATCCATTTACCAAAGGATGCCTGTATTGTTATTGTACGTACCGAATGGAATGCACCCATTCTGGATAAGTTGCAGCAAGGATGTATAAATGTTTTACAGCAGCAGCAGGTAGCTTGTAAGGTGATAGCTGTGCCCGGGGCTTTTGAAATAGCTTTTGCCATAAAAAGTTATTGGGAGGCTCATAAATATAAAGATGATAAACCCCATGCTTTTATAGCCTTGGGCTGTGTATTGCGGGGCGATACCCCTCATTTTGATTATGTATGCAAAGCGGTTACCGATGGAGTGGTACAGCTTAACCTAAGCCTGCCCGTGCCCACTATATTTGGTGTGCTTACGGTAGACAACCAGCAACAAGCCGATGAAAGAATTGGTGGTAAGCATGGCCACAAGGGCGAAGAAGCTGCCATTACTGCCCTAAAAATGATTAGTCTTAAATACAGTTTTAACAGCCCGGTTACACAGTAGTTTTTTTAACGTACGCCATTTTTTGGTAATTACACAGCAGCATGAAGGTTCAACTATTTATACCCTGTTTTATAGATCAGCTGTATCCGCAAACAGCTTTTAACATGGTAAAAGTGCTTGAAAAAGCCTGTTGCGATGTACAGTACAATGCCAACCAAACCTGCTGTGGGCAGCCCGCTTTTAACGCCGGTTTTTGGGAGGAGGCCAAGGCCGTGTGCAGTAAATTTATCAAAGATTTTGAGGGTGCCGATTACATCGTTTGTCCTAGTGCAAGCTGTGCTGGTTTTGTAAAAAATTATTACCAGCAGCTTTTTAAAGATAGTGCTAATCAGCAAGCTGCGGCTGAGTTATCAGCCCGGGTGTATGAGTTTACCGACTTTTTAACCAGCATTGTAAAAATCGAAAATTTTGGAGCCGTTTTTAATGCGGCTGCTACTTACCACGATAGCTGTGCGGCTTTAAGAGAATGCAAAATAAAAGAGGCGCCACGCCGCTTGCTGGCACAGGTAAAAGGGTTGCAACTAACCGAAATGGAGCAAACAGAAACCTGCTGTGGCTTTGGTGGCACTTTCTCCGTAAAATTTGATCCTGTGTCTGTAGCAATGGCCGATCAAAAAACCAATCATGCGGCAGCTACCGGTGCCGAATACATTATCTCAACCGATATCAGTTGCCTTATGCACCTCGATGGTTATATCCGTAATAAAGGCCTTGCAATAAAAACCATTCATATTGCCGATGTGCTGGCCAGTGGCTGGGAGGCATAGCCAATTGCTTGGCCGGCTTGGCTACTCAACCTTGTTCAGAGGCAAGCCTATGCAAATTTTAGTACCATGTAAATGGCCTATTTTTTTTAATATTGTTATTGATACTTACCGGCATAAAGCCAACACCTATAATTACATCATCATGGCCTATTGGTTAATAAAATCAGAACCCTTTAAATATAGTTGGGATCAGTTTGTAAATGACAAACAAACATTTTGGGATGGTGTACGCAATTATGCTGCCCGAAATAATTTAAAGGCTATGAAAAAAGGGGAGGAGGTATTATTTTACCACAGTAACGAAGGGGTGGAAGTAGTAGGCATTGCCAAAGTAGCTAAAGAGTTTTACCAGGATCCTACCACAGAAGAAGTAGCGTGGGTAGTAGTGGATTTTAAACCGGTAAAAAAACTTAAAAAAGCTGTTCCGCTGGAGCTGATAAAAAAAGATCCCCGCCTGGCCAATATGGATCTTGTTCGCCTGGGGCGCCTAAGTGTGCAAACCGTAAAGCAAGCGGAGTGGGATATAATTATGGAAATGGCCGGCGAAAAAAAATAACTGCTATTCATCCCAGCCACCCTGTGCAACATCACTGCCTGGTGCTGTTTTAACCGATTGGGCTACCAATATTTCCAGTTGCTTAATTTCATCTGCGGTAAACAACCGCCATTTACCCACCGGTAATTGGGCCAGCGAAATATGCATGATACGGGTACGTTTTAAAGTAATTACCTTATAACCCAGCACTTCACACATGCGCCTTATCTGGCGGTTAAGCCCTTGTGTTAGTATGATTCTAAACCTGTTTTTGCCCTCCTGGCGTACTACGCATTTTCTGGTTACGGTACCCAGTATACGTACACCACCCGCCATGCGGTTTACAAAATCGCCAGTAATGGGCTTGTCAACCGTAACAATATATTCTTTTTCGTGGTGGTTGCCCGCCCTTAAAATTTTGTTTACAATATCGCCGTCGTTGGTTAAAAATATTAAGCCCTCCGATGGTTTATCAAGCCGGCCAACAGGAAAAATCCTGCTTTTATGGTTGATGAATGAAATGATATTTGTTTTGTCTTTAACATCCGTGGTACAAGTAATACCCACAGGTTTATTAAATGCCAGGTAAATTGTTTTATCCTTTTTTTTAAGTGGCTCGCCATCAATTTCCACTACATCACCGGGCATTACCCGGTTGCCCTTAATGGCTACATTATCGTTGATGGTAACCCGGCCCTGGTCTATATATAAATCGGCTTCCCGCCGGGAGCAAAAACCAGTTTCGCTAATGTACTTGTTAACACTTTTATCCATTGTTGCAAAAATAACTTATTTATCCTGCTGGCACATCACAGGTTTGTGCGTAATTGATTTGTGATGGCTGGTATCTCTTGCATAAAACAACGTAATTTTGCCACCTGAAAATGGCAAGCAATCAACCAATGAACCAATCATTAAAACAACTGCAGGCTGCATTGCAGGGACAGTTGTATTACGATAATACCATGCGCCTGCTGTATGCTACCGACGCATCCGCCTACCGGGAAATGCCGCTGGCAGTAGCTATACCGGCCAATATCAATGACCTGAAGCAACTGATTAAGTTTGCACATACACACCACACCGCTTTAATACCCCGTACGGCTGGCACATCGCTGGCAGGCCAGGTAGTGGGTAATGGTATTGTGGTGGATGTAAGCAAAAATTTTACGCAGATACTAGAGCTGAATAAGCAGGAGCAATGGGTACGGGTGCAGCCCGGCGTAATAAGGGATGAGTTAAATCTCTTTTTAAAAGAGCATGGCTTATTTTTTGGCCCCGAAACTTCTACTGCCAACAGGGCAATGATTGGGGGGATGGTAGGTAATAATAGTTGTGGCAGCAACTCAGTGGTATATGGCAGCACCCGGGAGCATTTGCTGGAAGTGAAGGCATTGTTGAGTGATGGATCAGAAGTGGTATTTAACGATTTGTGTCTGGATGATTTTCATGCAAAGTGTGAGTTAAACA
>JBDKJT010000002.1:0-3452 GCA_039796475.1 Bacteroidota bacterium
GATTGGGGTTTTTGTTCTTTTACCTTATCGGTACAGGTTACGGTAAGTATAATGTCGATATCTCCTGTTTGGGATGGTTGTATCTCGTACGTTGCAGTTTCTACTTCTGCAAGCTGGCGCACCCTTGCAGTGTAAGCATCCAGCAATATACTGCGGATGGCAGATTGGGGGTATACCGGAAACACTCTTTGTATTTTTGCCAGCATATTGATTTTGCTTACAGAATCGGGGAATGTATTTTTAAATTGTATAGCTACTGAATAAATCCTTCTTCCCTCAAAGTATGTTCCGCTGTATTGCGCCCAAGAGCTTAACCCAACTATTAATAACACCAGAAAAATGCCTGCTTTTTTGTTTAGCATATTTTTTTAAAAATTTTAATTAATATGCTGTCCATCCGCCATCGGTAGCATATAATCCACCGGTAAGGTTAGAGGCTTCGTCAGACATTAAAAACAAAATTACCGATGCCTGCTCCCAGGGGGTAGCCATGCGGTGGCTGGTTTCGTTCATCATTAGCAGGCTTTGTGTTTTAGCCCCGCCCATACCAACAACACCTCTTTTACGGGTTTCGGCCACAAATTCAAAGGCTTTGGCCGTCATGGGTGTTTCGGTGGCAGCCATGTTTACCGAGTTAACCCTTATGCCATGAGGTGCATAATCTACTGCAGCATTACGGATAAGGCCGTTTACAGCATGCTTGCTGGCCACATAAGCCGGGTTGCCGGCCAACCCTGTTAGCCCGGCTATAGAGCCAATGGCTACAATGGCGCCACCCTGCCCGGCTTTTACCAGTTGCTTAAGTATGGGCCGCAGCGATTTAAAAGTGCCGGTAGCGTTTGTATCTACCACATTATTCCAATACTCATCGGTGGCATTGTGTATGCTGGCCGGCATTAGCGGCAATTGCTTATCGTAATCGAGTTTATCGCCAGAAAAAGTACCATCCATTACACCGGCACATAAAATGGCCCCATCTATCTTACCAAACTTTTTTATTGCGGCTGTAACCAGCCTGTTGCAATCTTCGGTTACCCGTACATCTGTTTTTAC
Source organism: Bacteroidota bacterium (assembly GCA_039796475.1). GTDB lineage: Bacteria > Bacteroidota > Bacteroidia > Chitinophagales > Chitinophagaceae > Ferruginibacter. The sequence continues at coordinate 1,054 of JBDKJT010000002.1, forward strand.
AAACAATACGTTGCCACCCTCTTTTTTGATGGCTGAGGCAGTGGCTTTACCTTCTTTTTCTACCCAATCGCCTATTACCACGGCAGCCCCTTCACGGCTTGCCCTAATGGCGGTTGCCTTGCCAATACCCCGGGCGCCACCGGTAATAATAATTACTTTATTTTTTAGCCGGCCGGCTGCAAAATAGTTGGGCAAAACAGGTGTTATGCCTGTTTCTTTTTTTTCTGCTGTGGATTGTTTTTTCATAAAAATTTGCCTGTAACGATTTTGTTAGAAATGGGTTTGCGGTAAAATGGATGATGCGATGGAATCAACCGTATCAGTAACATGAATTTACTGATACGGTTGGAAAAAGCAGCATTGAATTATAAAAATAATATTTTCTTTTGTTTTTTGGGCGGTAGATATATGGGCGGTATAAGCCATGAATAAGTTGATACTTACGTTGCACGCTGTACACTTGCAAGCCATTATTGGTTGGTAATGCAAACAACAGCTTTTAAGCAGCAAGGAGAGAATTACTAGCGGAAATTGTTAACGATTAAGAACAAATGGTTTTCCATTAGGAGAAAACTGCCAAACATTAGGAGAAGTTGCCCAAACATTAGGAGAAGTTGGCCAAACATTAGGAGAAGATGGCCAAACATTAGGAGAAGATGGCCAAACATTAGGAGAAGATGGCCAACTATTAGGAGAAGATGGCCAAACATTAGGAGAAGATGGCCAACTATTAGGAGAAGTTGGGCAACTATTAGGAGAAAATTGCCAACTATTAGGAGAAGTTGGGCAACTATTAGGAGAAGTTGAGCAACTATTAGGAGAAAATTGCCAACTATTAAGAACAAATGCTACCCAATAAGCACAAAGGCTGGGTGAATAAGCGATGAGCTATATAAAAATGCACATGGTAAAATCGTTTAACAGTACTATAAACGTAGCTTAATCCATAAACACCTGTTTACTTGCCTGATAATGTTATGGCTAAGCCTATCCTCCTATAAATGATGGTTATCATTAACAGAAGAATAGTTTTTTACCAACTAACCATCCGGCGTATTATAACTGCAGGAGGTAGCCCCGGCTGGATAAAAAAGGGCGCCTGCTGCAAATAGTGGGTATTATATTGCCGGACCAACATTACTGAAAACCACTTGCCGGCAGTGTGCTGCCCTTATAGTTTGATTGACAAATTGGTTGTAATGCTATAATTGTACTGCTGGTTGTTAAATATTTTATCCATTGCATGATACATTTTACCCTCTACCCTCCACTTAATGTGTTGGTGTAGGTTAACATCCACATTAGCTGAAAGTGCAAAGGTTTTAAAACCGTTTGCAGTACCTGTTGTGATGATAATTTGTTTGGGGTCGGCGTAATATTCTCCCCGCAAAGCCATGGCTGTATTGCCTGCAATCATTTGCCTGAGTATTAACACAGGCGAATACCAGGTGCCGTATCCAAAGCGATTGTACTTATCTACCCCAATATCTATACCTGCAATTATCCCAAACTTGCTTGTGGGTTCGTATTGCAAATAAAAGTTGTGAAAATGCCTAAAGGCATGCATGCTGTCTGGCTTATCTGTACCTAAAAATGTACTGTAATTAAGTAGCAGTTTGTTGGATGGCTTATAACTTATTTGGGTACCAAAAGAGGGTTTTTGCAGGTAGTTTGGTTTGCTTATTTTTTGCCAGCCATTTAAAAAAAGTGCATTTATATTAAGAGTGCCGTTTGCAGATGTGTATCCTGCTTTAAGGCCAGTTTGGAAGTAAGGGGAGTTTTCTGCCAACATACTCCGGGTTAATGTCCAGCAATCGGCACTTACCGCACTTTCAAAACCAATATGCGATGGCATAATACCTGCATCCAGCCAAATAGCATGTTTTTTTGAAACCTTAATGCCAATGTTTGCTTCGTAAATAAATTGAGCCCAGGCAGGCTCGGCACTTAAATTATATTGCGAATAATTGCCTGCCATCAACCCTATATTAGCCCTGTAATGGTTATCTAAATAGCTGGCCTTTAGTAACAGTAAATTTGCATTTACTTCATTGTGCCGTTTATGATTGTAAATAAAATTGGGCTTTTCGTGGTTTTGAGGTTTTGAAAAATCGTAGCTGTAATACAATTCTGCATAGGCACTCCATGTAATTTTTTTTATACTATCATTTTGGGCATACCCTTGCAACCACATCAACAATAATAAAAGCAATGCTGTACGCCTCATTGTATGCCAGTTGAATGTTTAACTATATTTTTTATAGCAGCCTAAGGCAAGCAGCTTAGTATTTAAAAAATATTTCGGTGGCGCCGTAGCCATAGCGGTCGCTGTACTGGTTTACAAAATACTTTACGGCGGTTTTGGTTTTTAGTATGCTGTGTATTTCGTCTCTTAATTT
>JBDKJT010000003.1:0-8761 GCA_039796475.1 Bacteroidota bacterium
ACTGATTCATTAAGAACAGGGCAGATTACAATTTCTAAGTTGGATAAGTCAAATAAAATAATTGAAGGCTCCTTTTATTTTCAGGCATATAATCCTGTACAAAATAAAACAGTAAATGTAACAAATGGTGAGTTTAGGTTGAAATACTCCGACTATTAACAATTTTTCAAAATCATATTTTTTGTATAAGAAAAGTAAAATAACCACAAGGGCAGTACTTGCCCTTGTGGTTATCATTGCATTTGCTTTTAATGCACAGAGCCAGCAAAACTGGGATACACTACCTTGGAAAAGCTACTCCGATTTTAAACTTCAGAACCTCAATAAATCATACGTCACTACAAATATCCTCTATGACAGAATGTTTCCTTTAGCAGACGTTGATGATTACAAAGGCTTGCATTATGATACAAACACAGATACAACACATCCTGACCACATTATGCAGGCCTATTACGAAATGTATAATTAGGCGTACAACACTACTGGTATGATTAACCCGGATGCATTGGATGATTTAATTAAAACAAATGGTAATAGTAAGCAGCACCCTATTGGAATTTTTCTTTACAAATTCAACACCCTTGACACTAATGCGCTGCAAGAACATTTAATTGACACTTTGCCAAACGGACAATTTGTGGCTGTAGCCAACCGCCCAAGAGTCCCTACTTTACTAATACCTCTTTTTTAGCTTCCCCTCTGTTAGCAGATGGGCAGAGTATCCATTTTCCCCAGGTTTTATTCCATTAATGACGCATACCAACCTTCAATTGGGCGCCAAATTTTTCATCCCTTCAAAATAAATAACATGCGTATAACTCTTTTAATTTTTAGCCTGGCCTATTTATTTACAGCCTGTAGCAAAAGCCCCGTGGTACCTGCCCAAAATTATTTGTGCAGCTTACCTTTTGCAGATAGCAGCACTACCAATAACCAACATACCGCTTATGCCGGGCTGCTGCAGGATATGGCTGCCGCCGGTGTGCCGGGTGTGATGATGGCGATACAACAACCAGGCAGTGGCTTGTGGCTGGGTGCAGCAGGTAAGGCAGATATGCAAACAGGCACCCTGCTGCAGCCTTGCAATATTTCCCGGATGGGTAGCACCGTAAAAACATTTACTGCCGTAACTATTTTATTGCTGCAGCAAGATGGGCTGCTTAAGCTGGATGATAAAGCAGCCAATTATTTACCGGCCGATGTGGTTGCCAGTATTGATAATGCTGGTACAGCCAGCATACGCCAGCTGTTAAACCACAGCAGTGGTATTTATAATTATATACAAAACCTGCAATTTCAAACGGCTTCGCTTAACCAGCTTACAAAAGAATGGCAGCCTAACGAGTTGCTGGCCTATGCCCAATACAAAACTGCTTATTTTAAGCCCGGTACCGATACCCGGTACTCCAATACCAACTATATATTGCTGGGGATGATTATTGAAAACATTACGGGCAAGCCTTTTTGGGATGCTTTTCAACAAAAAATATTTAATCCATCGGGGATGACATCCACCCACTTTGCTGCCACCGATAAAGTGCCTGCAAACATCATCAGGGGCTATGCCGACCTGTATAGCAACCTGCATATTACAGATGCTACCTATTATAGCGGCTGGGATTATTACACTGCTGATGGCGGGCTGATATCAACCGTATACGACCTTACTATTTTTATGCAGCGCTTGTTTAGCGGGCAGCTTATTAATGCGGCTTCTTTAACCGAAATGCTGCAAACCGTTACACCATCCGAAATGGATGAAGCTTTTTTTCCGATAGCAAACGGCTTAGGTATTTTTAAAATAAATACACCCTGGGGCATAGCCTGGATGCATAGTGGCGATGCCATTGGATATTATGCTTGCATGCTTTATTTTCCTGGTACACAAACCAGTATTGTGTGGGCTGCCAATGGTAATTATGGAAAGATAGATAAGCATGTATCCAGCAAAGCAGCGATGGAAAATATATTTAAAGTAGTGTTTAAATAATCACTACCGGGCTTTAGTAGCTTCTGCCAGTGTTGTTATTACCATTAAAAAATCCCCTTGCATAAGCAAGGGGATTTTTTAATATCAGTAGTTATTTGCAGGCGATATCTATACAAATAATAAGATTAATGTAAGTACTATGCCGGCCAGTGTAAAATACAGGCCTTTTTTAAAAATGGTTGTTTTGGGCATAAACATCCAAAAAGAGGAAACAACAAAAAACAATAAAGAAACGCCAAAGAAAACATTCAGGATATATAAAGGGTCTGCACTTTTGGCTTTATGCAGGTGAGTCATTTTATCCAAAATACGGGGCAGTTCTTTTACCGTGTAAGCCGCTTCGCCAGTGGCTTTATTATAAGTACCATCTTTAAAATACAGCAGGTCGCCTTCTGTTTTGTCTACTTTTAATTGCCGCATCTTTAATAACTGCCCCAGCTCATCGGGGCTTGCATTGGCCTTTACCGTTTTGGTTATTTTTTTCTCTTTTTTTAAAAAATCGGTGTCTCTAAAAATCATTAAAATGCCGCTTAAAGCATATACGGCCATAATGCCGGCTAAAAAAAAGCCAAGATACCGGTGAATAATCCGCATGTTTGTTCCAAGTGTTTTTGCTGCCATGGTAAGTATTGTATAATTGTTATTGTGTGAAAATTGCCGGGCAAATGTATTATGCCTTGCTTATATAACAAGTGCAATACAGCAAATGTGCCCATGCTGTTGGGTACGAATATAGCAGGTAAAACTTGTTTGCGGCAAAAATCTCGACCAATTTTAAAAACTTTGCGACGAGCTGACGCCGGCTTACTGAATGTTTTATTTGGCTGTCAACAGGTCTATCCAGCGCATTATTTCTGCACCCTCAATGGCGGTGCATGGGTTAGGAGCCCTGTGTTGAAAGTATTGCACTACCTGCTCTATCATGGGCTGTTGCACATGTTGTGGTGGTTCAAAGTAAAAACTGCTGCTGTTATTTGCAACAGTAATTTTTACAGGTTTACTGTCAAAAAAACTAAACTGCAAGCTGCCTTCACTACCGGTGATAATACAGTCATCCACAGCTTCGGATCCCGTAAAGCACCAAGATCCTGTAAAAAGAATATTATTGTTAAAATGAATACTGCCCACCACTGCATCGGGTGCAGCATAAATGCCTGCCTGGTTGGTGGCTATGCCTTGTATAAGCCTGGCATTACCAAAAAAATGATATAATATATCTAGTTGATGTGGCGCTATATCATTAAAAAGCCCACCACCAGCTATTGCTGGATCTACCCTCCAGGCTATTTTTTCGATGGCCAAAGCTGATTTGGTTAGTAAAGGTTGATGGTATCTCAATTTTATCATACGCACCTGCCCAATGGCACCTGCTTGCAGCAATTGATGTATTTTTTTAAACAGTGGCCATTGGCGGCGATAGTGAGCCACTACCAGCTTGCCATTGCTGCTACTTGCGGCCCCGGCCATTCTGGCCGCTTCTGCATGGTTTAGTGCCATGGGCTTTTCTACATATACCGCTTTGCCGGCAGCCAATGCTGCTAAGGTATATTGTAAGTGAGCAGCTGGCGGCGTAGCAATATACACAGCGTTTACTAAGCTGTCGTTGATGAGTGCATCTGCATTATCATACCAACGGGGTACTCCGTGCCGTTGGGCATAGTCGCTTGCTTTTTCGGCATTGCGGCGCATAACAGCTACCAGTTCCGAATCCGCAACTTTATTAAAAGCAGGCCCGCTTTTTATTTCAGTTACATCGCCACAGCCAATGATGCCCCATTTAACTTTTTTGTCTGTCATAAAATTTTACCAACCAGGTAATATTTATTGAATTTATCATTTGCACAAAGCTGTGCCAAAACATGGCTCCACTACATACCTATACTTTTACCATCACTCTAAAACCCCGGGCAGCGTAGTAAGACTGTGCTCCGTTGTGATACATAAAAACGGTATCGTACCGGCGATCGCAAAATATGGCACCACCCAGTTTGCGAATGTTTTCGGGTGTAAATATCCAGCTGGATGTTTTGGTGTCAAACTTGCCCAATTGCTGCAATTGGCGGTACTGTGTTTCTGATAAAAGTTCTGCCCCCATATCTGTGGCCATTTGCATGGCACTGCCCGCCGGTTTATTTTCTTTTCTTTCTTGCAATGCGGCTTCATCATAACACAAGCTTCTGCGGCCGGCCGGGGTTTCGGCGGCACAATCTATAAAAATATACTCGCCTGTTTTTTTATCAAAATCCACTAAATCGGGCTCGCCACCGGTTGCTTCCATTTGCTGTAGCGTCCACAGTTTTTGGCTGCTGTTATTCAGTTTTGCTGCTACCTCCTCCCAAATGATGTTTTTAGGACGGTTGCGGTTTTTTTGAAAACGAGTTTTTAAAATTGCCAGCAATTGTTGCGCTTGCGCCGGAGATAGTTGCTGCGCCTTACTGTTTTTTTTGCTCATGATTTGATGGATTAAGGTGATAGTCCGTTTTTTTAAAATTACTTGATATTGCGGTACGATATCTTTTTAAAAAAGAAAAACACGGCCTGCTAACCCAGCTTATCCTGAAACAGGCAATCCTGCTGGTACCTGCTATGAAAGCGTACATTGATGATTAACTCTGTTGCGCCATTATCTTGTGCAAGCTGTTGTAGCTGTGCCAGCAACTCAAGCGTTTGTGGCATGGTAGCATTTACAACAGTTTCAAAGGGTGTTACTATAAAAGGATAGCCCGAGGCTTGTATACAGGCAATGGCTTTGTTTACGATACTATAATTGGGGTCGGCAATATTTAACGGCACCACCTGTATACCCGTATTTACTAGATAAGATGACATGTGTTTGATTTAGTGATTAAAGATACAGCCAGTATTTTTTAAAATAATAGCCTACCTGTTGCAGTTGTATTTGATTACTAAATTAAAATTTGGCTGTTAGGCGTTGGTATTTGTTTGCCCAATACCTTTACAATGTATGAGTACAGCTACACAAAAAGGAACCATCACCTTTGTTCACCACGAAAAAGGATATGCCACGATTGAGTACCTGGCAAATGGCAAAAAGAAAACGATTAACGGCAACGTTAGCGAAGCGGCGCAACAGCGCTTAAAAGAAAAAAAACTAATTAAAAAAGTACATGCTTTCAGGATTGGCGATGCTGTAAGTTTTGTTATTACAGCTGCCGCAAAAGGCGACCGGATGATTGCAGATAATATTGAATTTTTGTATAACAATGCCTTTAGCAACTTGCTGGGAAGGGCCAAAACAGAAAACAGGTTTACCGGGTACTTAAAAAAAGTAGATGATCAATATTTTGTAAAAGAAACAACCAGCTACATTAGCTTTCCTTTACAGCTTTCAGCATGGGAAATACCGCCTGCCGATACACTTTTAAATGAACCAATATTTTTTACCCTCAATAATATTGAAAAAGAAAAGGGTATTACAGCAACTTTATTCAGAAGAGAATTTATAGCTGAGTTTGGGCAGGCACTAAAGCACTTTAAAAATAAAACGCCGTTGCCGGCATATGTGTACAAAGTAACGCCGCATGGGGTATTTGTAGATATACTTAATCACAGCATCAAGGGCAAATTGCCGGCCAATGCCGCCATAAAAACAGGCGACAATATCACGGTGCTGATTACCTATTTAAGCGCTGTAAAAATGGTGTTGGAGCAAGCTTAACACAGGCGGGCCGTTGTTTACAATTGGTCTACCCGTATCCATTGCATACCTGCGGCTATAGCAGCTTGTACGCCAGATGCACCATCTTCAAACACCAGGCAACGCTGTGGTGCTACACCCAATAACTCCGCTGCTTTTAAAAAGGGATCAGGATATGGTTTGCCTCTTTCTGTTTCACCGGCGCATACCAACACGTTGGTTAAAGTATCTAACCCTACTACTTGCAATGTTTTTTGTACCGAACTGCGTACGCCACCAGATACTACGGCCATTTTTATGCTACCATGATGTGCCCTCATGTGGGCGGCTACAAAATCTATCGGTTGTATTGCATCAATGTATTGATCAAAAAAAAGCGCTTCTTTTTCATCTGCAAAAGCAACCGGATCAAAATTGCTTTGGTAGCGTTTGTTTATTTCTTGTATCACATTTATAACGGGCAGGCCTGCCAGCTCATCAATTATATTGCCATCGATGTGCACGCCTGCATCGGCAGCTACGGCAACATAGGCTTTTTTATGCCAGGGCATGGTATCTGCAAGGGTACCATCGCAATCGTATAAAAAAGCATCATAGTCGCCGGCAGATAGTTGGTTTAGTTTATTTAATTTTTGCTGCATGGTGGGTGCGTTTGTGTATAATGGTTGTGATGCAAAAATATAACAACCTGCTGTAGGTATTACAGCAGGTGATAAATTGTTAATGGATGATGTTGTACAGTAGCGTAGTGTTGTAAGGTACAAGTGAGTGACACAACGATGTTGAGGCCAGTACTGCAGCTGGTATAAAAAAAATCAGGGTAGTTTTTGTTTATAATCAAGCCCGTTTTGTTGCAATGTTTGTTGGGCAATTTCGTAACCAGCATCGGCGTGGCGTATTACGCCCATGCCGGGATCGTTGCAGAGTACTCTTTTTAATCTTGCAGCTGCATCGGCAGTGCCGTCTGCCACTATTACCATACCGGCATGGATACTATAGCCCATGCCTACCCCACCACCGTGATGCAGTGATACCCAGGAGGCGCCGCCGGCGGTATTTACCAATGCGTTGAGTATTGGCCAATCGGCCACCGCATCGCTGCCATCCATCATGGCTTCGGTTTCCCGGTTGGGGCTGGCTACGCTGCCTGTATCGAGGTGGTCTCGCCCAATTACAATGGGTGCTTTTACTTTGCCGGTACGTACCAGCTCGTTAAAAGCCAGCCCGGCTTTTTGCCGCTCGCCCTGGCCCAGCCAGCAGATACGGGCTGGCAAGCCCTGGAAAGCAATTTTTTCCTGCGCCATTTTCATCCAGCGTATCATGCCCTTATTGTGGGGAAACATGTTGATGATGAGTTCGTCGGTTACGGCAATATCTGCAGCATCGCCGCTGAGAGCCGCCCAGCGAAACGGGCCCTTGCCCTCGCAAAACAACGGCCGTATATATGCAGGTACAAACCCAGGAAAATCAAAGGCATTTTGCAGCCCTGCCTCTTGTGCCCGGGCCCGGATATTATTGCCATAATCAAAAGTGATGGCACCCATTTGCTGTAATTGCAGCATTAGCTGTACATGCAGCTTCATACTGTTGTAGCTAAGGTTGGTATACTCCTTAGGTTGTTGGGTACGTAAAATATTTGCCTGCTCGTTGGTAAGGGTGTGGGGTATATAGCCAATGAGTGGGTCGTGTGCACTTGTTTGATCGGTGAGTGTGTCTGGCACTATTTGTCGCTGTATCAAGCGTTGCAGCAAACTAACGGCATTGCATAGCACCCCAATACTTTTAGCTGCGCCGGCAGTTTTATATTGTATGGCGGCATCAATGGCTGCATCTATATCCGTATATTTTTCATCGAGGTATTTTGTTTCAATACGTTTATCTATCCGCCATTCTTCTACCTCTGCAATAAGCGCCACACCCTCATTCATGGTTATGGCTAACGGTTGTGCACCACCCATACCACCTAAGCCTGCGGTAACATTTAAAGTGCCTTGCAGGGAGCCATTAAAATGCTTGGCGGCTGAAGCTGCATACGTTTCGTATGTGCCCTGTACAATACCCTGGCTGCCGATGTATATCCAGCTGCCTGCCGTCATTTGGCCATACATCATCAGGCCTTTTTTTTCCAGCTCATCAAAGTGTTGCCAGTTGGCCCAGTTGGGCACTAATTGCGAATTGCTGATTAACACACGGGGGGCATCCGGATGTGTTTTTAAAATACCTACGGGCTTACCACTTTGTATCAGCAGGCTTTCGTCGTTTTCCAAAATTTTTAAAGCTGCAATGATATTGTCCAGCGCCTCAAAGTTTCTGGCAGCCTTGCCCCGGCCACCGTATACAATAAGGTCGTTGGGCCGCTCGGCTACTTCGGGGTTAAGGTTGTTGAGCAGCATGCGTAAAGCGGCCTCCTGTATCCAGCCCTTGCAGGTGAGTTGGTTGCCAGTTGGGGTTTGGTACTTAATAGCATCGTAGTGTTGGGCAATCGTTGTCATATACTTGTTTTTTCAAAAACACAAAATGTAAGGTGTATTTGCCAAATGATGGCTGGCAATGCGCTGCAAAGTAAATAAATTATAAGCCTTGCGGCTTAACATTTTTATCGCTTGTTTGATGGTAAAAAGCTGGTGCCGGCTATTGGTATATCTTCATCTAAATTAAATACCTTCACTGCTTTAAATTTTATTTATATGAGTGTACACATCAGCGCAAAGCCAGGAGAGATAGCCCCTATTGTATTAATGCCCGGTGACCCATTAAGAGCAAAATATATGTCGGATAAATTTTTAACCGATGCCAGGCTGGTAAGCAGCACCCGCAATATTTTTTATTTTACAGGTACCTATAAAGGCAAGCAAATAACCATTGGCGCCAGTGGTATGGGTTGCCCCAGCATTGGTATTTACTCCTACGAATTGTACACCGAGTACGAGGTAGATACCATTATACGCATTGGCACCTGCGGTGCTTACAGCACCAGCTTAAAGGTTTTTGATCTTATTAATGTGGATGTAGCTGCCAGCGAAAGTACCTTTGCCGAGCATGCCTGGGGCATTCACGAAAGTGCCATCCCTCACCAGGGCAATGCGTTTGACGTAATTAAACAAACGGCG
>JBDKJT010000004.1:0-4068 GCA_039796475.1 Bacteroidota bacterium
TACAGCAATTGCTCCACTACTTTAATGCAATGATTGCCTTAAATGAGGAGGAAACAAATTTGGTGGTACAATTATTTAAACCACGGCTTTACAAAAAACGGCAATACCTGTTGCAGGAAGGCGATGTATGCAGCCAGTTTAACTTTGTGGTAAGTGGTTGCTTAAGGCTTTATAAAATTGATGATAAGGGCAGCATTCATATTTTACAGTTTGCGGCCGAAAATGGCTGGCTAATGGATATTGGCAGCTTTCACCAACGGGTGGCGGCTGAATTAACGATTGATGCACTGGAGCAAACCAGCGTTTTGCAAATTAGCTACGATAACCTGATTGCGCTGTACTTACAAAGCCCCACCTTTAACCGTATTTTTAGGGTATTGATTGAAAACAGTTTTGTTGCCCTGCAAAAAAGATTGCTGCAAACCATTAGCTCCACCGCCGAAGACAGGTACCATGCTTTTTTACAAACCTACCCCCACCTTACCAACCGGCTTTCGCAAAGCCATATTGCTGCTTACTTAGGGGTAACACCCGAGTTTTTAAGCAGGCTGCGTAGCAAGCTGGCAAAAAACGCTTAACCTATATCAATACTATTTATTGATGCAGGTTATTGTAAGGCGCTTGCAACTGCACTCATCTTTGCAGGGTAAAAAAAAATCATGATTATGTATCGCATACCATTTGTTGCCTGCCTGCTGCTGGCTGCCGGCCTTACCACTGTATTATCGGCCCAAACCACTACCCATAAAAAAACACTGGCATTGGGCAAACAGGTTTTTGAGCTGCACAACGTTACCGGCGCTGTAATACAATTTGAGGGTAAGCCTGTATTAAAGATTGAACGGGATTTAACCGCCATACCTTTTGACAGTACCCGGGTACAGGCCACCGTAGATGAACCCCATTTTGCCACTATTGCCGGGCTGGATGATTTTGAAAACGGCAGCATAGAGGTAAAAATGTACAGCCAATTGCAAAACCCTGCGCCCTATAGCGGCATTGCTGGTTTTATTGGCGTATGTTTTAAAGTACAACAAAACGATTCGGCATTTGAGTGTATTTATGTACGCCCCAAAGTGGGCAGGATACAAAACCAGTTGTACAGAAACCATGCGGTACAATACATATCTTACCCCCAGTATAAATTTGACAGCTTAAGAAAAATAGCCCCCTATCAATACGAGGGCTCAGCGCCGGTAGCCTTAAACGAGTGGATTACCATGCGGATAGAGGTAAATGGCCAAACGGCAGAAATGTTTATCAACAACCAGCCATACTCGTCGTTTATTGTACACAAAATGTTGGGCAAGCATACAAAAGGGGGTATTGCCTTGTATGTAGATATTGGTACCATTGGTTATTTTAAGGATGTAAAAATTACCAAAAAAGCGCTAAAAGTTACGACGGCCGGCAGCGCCCGGGCCGATAAAATTTAAGCCTTGCCCGGCCTGTACAACGGCCTTGTTAATGGAGTACTTTATTTTACCAGCAGGGCTTTTGCCCTGCTGTTTGCTGTTATATACTACCATCCTGTTGCCTTGCCCCCCTATGGCTACCCCCCGCCAGCGGCTGCAGGTGTTTTGCTGCCAGCTTTATCCATTACCCTGTGCAGCATGCTGTGCCCCTAAGCAGCACTGTTATACTGGCCTGTTTATCCTTAAATAGAATTTTTACTACATAAAATCTTTATACCCAACCTGTTTTTAATCATAAAAAATCATCAAACATCAAAACAGATTAGATAACTTCATTGTTACTTGTCATTTATCATACATCAATACAATCTACATGAAAAAAATTTTGCTGGCCATATCGGCTTGTAGCTTATTGGCTGCCTGTAACTCTGGCTCCGAAAAAACCACGGATGCCGCCAGCACCAGCAGTGGTGCTACGCTTTATTACAATGGAGATATTATTACCATGGAAGGCGACTCTGCACAATATGCCGAGGCGCTGCTGGTACAAAACGGAACAATTGCTTTTGCCGGCCCGCTTGCCGAAGCCGAAAAAGCTGTACCCGGCGCCACTAAAATAGATTTGGCCGGGCAAACCTTATTACCCGGTTTTATTGATGGCCATGGCCATGCCTATAATGCCGGTGTGCAAGCCGTATCTGCTAACTTATTACCGGCACCCGATGGTACTGGTAATGATATACCCACCATTTTAGCCTTGCTAAAAGAATGGCAGGGCAAAAATGTAAAAGCCACCCAACGCTATGGCTGGATTATTGGCTTTGGCTATGATGATGCCCAATTAAAAGAAAAAAAACACCCCACTGCCGACGACCTTGATAAGGTATCGGATAGCCTGCCGGTAGTAATCATTCACCAATCGGGCCACCTGGGTGCATTAAACCACAAAGCGCTGCAGCTGGCCAACTATACCGCTGCCACTAAAGACCCCGCCGGTGGCGTTATTCGCCGCAAAGCGGGCAGCAAAGAGCCCAATGGCGTGGTAGAAGAAATGGCTTTTTTTAATGTAATTTTTTCGTTGCTGGGTAAATTAGATAAACAAAGCAACGAAATCATTGCCCTGGCAGGTATTAATGCTTACACCAAATTTGGCTACACCACCCTGCAAGAGGGCCGTGCCACCAAGGCCGCTTGCGAAACCTGGTTTACGCTGGCTGAAAAAAAACAACTACCCGTGGATATTGCCATGTATCCTGATATACAGGCCGAGCTGGCTTATATGAAAGAAAATGGCAGCCAAAAAACCTATACCAACCATGCCAGGATTGCAGGGGTAAAATTATCATTAGATGGCTCTCCCCAGGGCCGTACAGCATACCTAAAAAAACCTTACAAACAAGTACCAGAGGGCATGCCCAAAACTTATGTGGGCTACCCCGCCATACCCGATAGTAAAGAGGTGCAGGGCTACCTGGACAGTGCTTTTGCCAACAACTGGCAAATACTGGCGCATTGTAATGGGGATGCTGCCATTGATATTTATACCAAGGCCGTACGCAATGCTGCCAACAAATATGGCAATAATAACCGCCGCCCGGTAGCCATACATGCACAGGTGGCCAGCAACGAGCAACTGGATACGATGAAGGCACTGCAAATTATGCCCTCGTTTTTTGGTATGCACACTTACTACTGGGGCGATTGGCACCGGGATGTAACCCTGGGCGAAGAAAGGGCCAGCCGTATATCGCCGGCACAATCGGCGCTTAACAAAGGGATGATATTTACTGAGCACCACGATGCGCCGGTGGCGCTGCCCAGCAGTATTATGGTAATATATAGTGCTGTTAACCGCCTTAGCCGTACCAAAAAAGTTATTGGCGCTGCAGAACGCATCAGCCCTTACAATGCTTTAAGATCGCTTACCACCTGGGCCGCCTTCCAGTATTTTGAAGAGGATACAAAGGGTACGCTTACCAAGGGCAAACTGGCCGACCTTGTAATACTGGATAAAAACCCGTTAAAGGTAGCACCCGAAGCCATCATGGATATACAAGTGGTTAGCACCATTAAAGAGGGTAAAGTGGTGTACCAAAAACAATAGTTGCCATGGCGCTTTAAGCCTGCCGCAATCGTACTTGCCAATATAGGGCAGCCAATGGCCGGCCTTATATTGGCAAGTATTTTTTTTGGGGTGGATGATGGTACGGCAGTACACACTTGTATAAAACATGGCAGGCAGCTTACTGCCCGGCGGCTATGGTACGTTGCTTATTTTTTTTGGGCAATAAAAATCATGTCGGTTAAAAATGTGCCGTCTGCCTCCGGGTAGGCTTTTCGCTCAATTTGCAATACATCAAACCCATTATTTGTTAAGGCCGTTTGTATATGCTGTGCCTGGTGATAATAAACGTACACTTGCTTTTCATCGCTAAAGCTGGTGGTTTCAAAACCAGATTTGCTGTAATCATCCTCCATGCTGCTGATATAAATAAGCCCACGGGCAGTTAGTTTTTTGCTGCACAGTTGTATCAATTTTGTACAATCATCTTTACTTAAATAGGGCATGCAAAAGCCTATCACTATGCCATCATACGTATCCGTTAGCTCATCTATTTTTAATGCATCCTTCACTATAAAGTTGGCGCCGGGG
>JBDKJT010000005.1:0-11189 GCA_039796475.1 Bacteroidota bacterium
GGGATATTCCATACCACCCACATTGCTGGCTACATTGGTAGCAACCGGGTATGGATATTCGTACCATCTTTTACTATAGTTTTCTATGCTTGCTTTTGCATACTCTGTGCTTCTGCCCCACCCATCTTTACCATCACTTTCTGCCGGGTAGGCGCTGGTGGCAAGGGCTGTTTTACCGCTAGGCAGGTTTATCCTTGCTGCATCCCATATAAATGATTTAGATGAGGCCCAGGCAAAATCTCTGGCATTACTTATTTTGTATTTCCAGGTAAGGGTTATTGCTGTTGGGCGGGATGCTGGGTCCAGTACTTCTTTTGCTGTACGAATGGCTACAGTTTTATCACTTTGCCAGGCATCCTGGTATCTTTTTAATTGCAAAGGGGTAAGTACTTCGGCAGCATTTTGCAACTCGCCACTGGCTACTACCAGGTGGCTAGCCGGTGCTGTAATACTGCAGTTAAAGTCGCCATATTCAAGGTAAAACTCAGATGGGCCTAAATACGGGGCGGTGTTCCAGCCAAGTACATCATCATACACACACATACGGGGGTACCATTGTGCAATGGTATAAATAGCCCCATTTTTTGCGGCTTGTATGCCAAAGCGGTCTGCACCATATTGCGGTATGCTAAATGAAAAATTCATACTGATGCTGATGCTGGCTCCACCCGATTGTAACGCTTCGGCCAGCCTTACCTGCATCCTTGTATCGGTAATAATGTATGAGGCATCTTGCCCGTTTACTTTTATATTATCCAGTTGATAGCCGCCATTAAAACTGCTTTTTGAATCGCCATAACGGCTGCGGCTGTCTGCCGGCATACGGGCCTGGCCCCGGCTGTTTTTATTAAAAAGATTTTGATCTAGCTGCAGCCAAAGGTAAGGCAGTACCTGTGGGCTGTTATTTTGATAGCGGATGGTAACGGTGCCGGTAACCTGGTTTTTTTCATCATCCAGTGTTACCTGAAGGTTGTAGCTGGCTTTATTTTGCCAGTAACCGGTATTGGGGCTACCATCGGCTGCACGGGTAATGCTGGCGCCAGATGGATAAAAGTTTGGGCCAAACAAAGCCATGGGATCGTAGTTGGTTTCTATGGCAGGCTGGTCTTGTGCACATAGCTGTAATACATTTAATAGGCAGCAGGTGATAATAGCAAGCTTACGTAGCATTGGGATATTTTTTTGGGCGCTAAGATAACCGAAAACAGGCTGCCTGCAAGCAGTAGTTGTTACAACCAGTCGTTGAGTAGTTGGCGGGCCTCAGCCTTTATTTGCTCATCATCCTCAGTTTGGTTGGGTAGTTGTTGCAGGGTACGCAGGGCGGCAATGGCATGTTGTTTTTGGCTGTTTTTTTTATATGCCTTTGCCATTTCGTAATAATTAAGAATAAAATTTTTGCTGATGCCGCCTGCTTTTTCAAACGCTTTTACCGATTCTGCAAATGAGGAGGCGGGCAATGAACCAAATAACAGGCGTACGGCTGCCCGCTCAAACATATTTAGGTTGCTAAGCTCATAATGCCAGCGGCCCAGCACATGCCAGGCTTTGTAGTTAAGTGGATCCAGCGCCAACGCCTGGTCTACATGTTTTTTTATTTCCTTGGCTGCATTAATTTTTTCTTTGCCAGAGTGGTTAAGTGAGGTGCGGCCCAGTGCAATAGCCATTACACAATGTGCTTCGGCATTATTAGGGCTAAGCCTTAAAGCAGCAGCGGCATAGTTTTTTGCGGCGGTATAATAAGCTTCTCTTTTTTCAGGGGTTGCCTCTCTTTTACCAATCCGGCTGCATAGTTCGCTGCTTTTATTTAATGCATTGATATTGCCGGGTTGCAGCTTTAATGCTTCTTTTATTTTTTCAAAAGCGGCTTTTTCGTTCATCAGCACTTCCAGCCGGTGAGCTTCTTTTAAAAGTGCCGCCGCATCCTGCGCCAGGGCAACAGGCAAGTAACTGCAAAGCAGTAAAAAAATAAGGCAGATTGTTTTCATGCTAAAACTCTTTAGTAAAAGAGATGCCCACATGGTGGCCTTTAAAATTGTTGATGGGCGGGGTAAGCTTACGGATTTGAATACTCACTTTTTTTATCCGGTTGTCTGCCGCCTGCATCAATACTGCCAAATCCTGTGCCACGGTTTCAAGCAGGTGGCTGGGTGTTTGCATGCGCTTTTCAATAATAGCATACATCACTACGTAATCAATGGTGTCTTTTAATTTTTCTATCTGCTCAGGCAGTTCGGCTTCAATATCCACATCTACCTCAAATGTATTGCCATTGCGCTGTTCATCTTTATACAGCCCGTGAAATGCAAAAAAACGTAATTGGTTTAAATGAATGGTTAAACGGGCCATGGCGATATCTGGTAAATAAGTTTTAAATAACGGCTGTTGGCAAGGCAGCTATTTGTAATGCAGGTTTGCTTTAATGCAATCCTTTTTCGCTAAGGTACCTTTCGGTATCCAGTGCTGCCATACAGCCGCTGCCTGCAGCCGTTACGGCCTGGCGGTAAATTTTATCCTGCACATCGCCGGCTGCAAATACACCTTCAATAGTTGTTTTGCTTGTGCCGGGTATGGTTTTTATATAGCCTGCTTCATCCATCTCAATCCAGCCTTTAAAAATATCGCTGTTAGGCTGGTGACCAATGGCTACAAAAAATGCACTTACCGGGATAGTGGTTGCGGTATTGGTTTGGTTGTTGATAATTTTTACCGCTTCTACCTTTGTTTGGCCCAATACTTCGGCTGTTTCGCTATGCCAGTATACTTGTATGTTGGCTGTGGCCAATACCCTCTCCTGCATTATCTTGCTGGCCCTCATCTCTCCTTTTCTTACAATCATATGCACTTTGGCACATATTTTAGAAAGATAGAGTGCCTCTTCTGCTGCGGTATCACCTGCTCCTACAATCGCCACTTCTTTGCCTTTAAAGAAAAAACCATCGCACACAGCGCAGGCACTTACCCCATAGCCGTTAAGCCTTTGCTCACTTTCTAAGCCCAACCATTTGGCACTGGCACCGGTAGAAATAATAACGGCATTGGCTTCTATCCATTTTTCCTCGTCAATTTCTACTTTAAAGGGTACGGCCGATAAATCTACCTTGGTGGCAAGGCCATAGCGGATATCGGCACCCATTCGGCGGGCCTGGTTTTCAAAATTTACCATCATATCAGGCCCTTGTATACCATCGGGGTAGCCGGGATAGTTTTCTACTTCGGTGGTAATGGTTAACTGGCCACCGGGCTGAATACCCTGGTATAAAACAGGATGTAGCCCTGCCCTGCTGGCATAAATGGCCGCAGTATAACCGGCCGGTCCGGAACCTATAATTAAACACTGTACTTTTTCTGTTGTAGTATTTTCCATAATCTGTTAATCTGAGCCTGCGAATTTACAGTAATATTTAATAAGGATTTGTTACTGTTGTTACAACTGTACAAAGCGTGGAAAACATGGGGATGCCCGGCTGGTAAACGCTGCTGTTATCCCTACATAAATAGTTTGGGTTTGTAGTTGCCGGGGTTTCATCGCAACATTTTAAACATTGGTCTCGGTACTTGCTTTTTTGGTACCTTATACATTATTTTGCTTACAGCCACAGCACTTGCTGCCGGTTGTTTATACCACTCCAAAAAAATTGCTATATGAAATTGTTTTTGTCTGCTGCTTATTTGTTAGCCATTCCCTCCTTGTGCTTTGCCCAAAACTGGACGGAAAAAAAGGGGGCTGTTAATATTGTAACCAATGCCAATGGACAAACACTGGGCTATGTATCCAGTAGTGCAGTACAAATTATTACAGCCGATGGCTTTGCTTTTAAAGACCTCAATAAAAATGGCCAGCTGGATATATACGAAGATTGGCGCCAGCCCGCCGAAGCCCGTGCAAAAGACCTTGCTACAAAAATGACGGTGGCACAAATTGCCGGACTGATGTTGTATAGTGCCCATCAAAGCATACCAGCAGTACCCTTTGGCCCAATGGGGCCAGCTACTTATAATGGCAAAGCCTTTGCCGCAAGCGGTGCTGCCGCCGCCGACTTGTCTGATCAGCAAAAAAAATTTTTACAAGCCGATAACCTGCGGCATGTATTGATTACAAGTGTACAAAGCCCCGAAGTGGCTGCCAGCTGGAATAATAATGCACAAGCCTTTGCCGAAGGAATTGGGCTGGGCATACCTGTAAACACCAGCTCGGATCCAAGGCATGGAGTGGTAGCTAACGCTGAATATAATATTGGTGCTGGTGGAAAAATATCGATGTGGCCCGATGAACTGGGCATGGCTGCAACTTTTGAGCCGGCCTTGGTGGAAAAGTTTGGGCAAATTGCTGCTAAAGAATACAGGGCATTGGGTATAGCCACGGCCCTATCGCCGCAGATTGATTTGGGTACAGAACCCCGATGGTCGAGAATTGATGGAACTTTTGGCGAAGACCCTGCCCTGTCTACCGATATGGCCCGGGCTTATGTAGATGGTTTTCAAACCTCCATTGGTAAGGATGAAATAACCAATGGCTGGGGCTACAGCAGCGTAAATGCTATGGTAAAACACTGGCCCGGCGGTGGCCCGGAAGAAGCTGGCAGGGATGCTCATTTTGCCTATGGCAAATTTGCGGTATACCCCGGTAAAAACTTTAGCCAGCACCTGCTGCCTTTTACAGAGGGTGCCTTTAAATTAAGTGGTAAAACAAAAACAGCCGCTGCTGTAATGCCGTATTACACCATATCGTATGGGCAGGATACGGTGAATGGCGAAAATGTGGGCAATGGCTATAGCAAATACCTTATTACCGATTTACTGCGAAAAAAATATCAATACGATGGCGTGGTATGCACCGATTGGATGGTAACGGCGGATGAGGGTAAAACACCGGATATTTTTTTGGGTAAATCATGGGGCGTAGAGCACCTGTCGGTAGCACAGCGGCATTATAAAGCGTTGGTGGCGGGGGTAGACCAATTTGGTGGTAATAACGAGGCTGGCCCCGTACTGGAAGCATACCAAATGGGTGTAAAAGAATTAGGCGAAGCCGCCATGCGCCAACGTTTTGAGCAATCGGCTGTTCGGTTGCTGCTGAATATATTTAGAACAGGGTTGTTTGAAAATCCATACCTCGATCCTGCTAAGAGTAAGGAGGTGGTAGGTAATGCAGGTTTTATGAAGGCGGGTTACGAGGCTCAGCTAAAATCAATTATACTGCTTAAAAATAAAGCAAAAGTGCTGCCGGTTACCCGCCATAAAACGGTGTATATACCCAAGCGCTATACGCCTGCGGGCAAAGATTGGTTTGGCAGGCCCACACCCGAAAAAACCGACTACCCGGTAAATATGGAAATTGTAAAAAAATATTACCAGGTAACCGACGACCCCGCCCGGGCAGATTTTGCCATTGTATTTATTGCATCGCCCAATACTGGCACGGGTTATAGCCGGGAGGATGTTGCACAGGGCGGCAACGGGTATGTACCCATTAGCCTGCAATATGGCCCTTACAGAGCGCAG
Organism: Bacteroidota bacterium; assembly: GCA_039796475.1. GTDB lineage: Bacteria > Bacteroidota > Bacteroidia > Chitinophagales > Chitinophagaceae > Ferruginibacter. The sequence continues at coordinate 5,503 of JBDKJT010000005.1, forward strand.
GATGCCCGCCGCCAAAGTATGGCCGCCGGCGACCCCGTGGAGCCGGGTATTACCAACCGCAGCTATTATAGCAAAACCGTTACGGCTGCCAATATATCTGATTTAAAAGCACTGCAGCATACCCGGGAAGTATTAAAAGGCAAACCGGTGATTGTAGCCATGACGCTTAACAAACCTACCATTGTTGCTGAATTTGAAAAATTGGCCGATGGCATCATCGCCTCTTTTGGTGTGCAGGATAATGCCCTGCTGGATATGATTAGTGGCGCCAGCGAACCATCGGGCCTGCTGCCGGTGCAAATGCCGGCCAATATGCAAACGGTAGAAAGACAGCGGGAAGATGTGCCGCATGATATGCAACCCTATCGGGACGAAAATGGCCACTTATACAACTTTGGCTACGGCCTTAACTGGAAAGGTATTATTAATGATGCCCGTACAAAAAAATATAAGCATTAACTGTTGATGGTTGCCACCGGTACTACAGCCGAAGTGTGCGACGCAACGATGCTGCCATAGGCACAAATGCTGGTGGCAGCATCGTTGTATTTTTACAATAAACTTTATGCGTTTTAATTAATCCAGCACTTCGTATAAGAGCTGTTCGGCCGATTTGTTTTTGAGAGATACATTGCCAATAACCCTGCAATTAAAAGACTGTTTTACTTTTTGATAGCATTGCTCATTGATAACCACTTGCCCGCTGGCAGCAGCGCTTTGCAGGCGTTGGGCGGTGTTTACGGTATCGCCAATAACGGTATAGTCGAGCCGCTTTAGGGTGGCAGAGCCAATATTGCCCGATATCATTTCGCCACTGTTGATGCCAATGGATACTTTAGGAGAAAAATCATTTTCGGCAGGAAAAGCATTGATGCGGTCACGGATGGCAAGGCAGGCATCTATGCACCGATCGAGGTGAAAATCGCCTTTAAATACGGCCATTACACAATCGCCAATAAACTTGTCTATCACACCTTGTTGAGCAATCACCTCTTTTACAATTAAATCAAAATACTGGTTTAGCATTTTTACCACGGTATCCGGTTTTTCACGCTCGCTGATGGCGGTAAAGCTGCATATATCTATAAAAGCCACGGTGGCATCAAGTGTTTCGTTGTCTGTAAGTGATGTTTCGTATTCCCTGGTGCCCATAAAATTGAGCACACTGGCATCTACATACATTTTTAAGATATTGTTTTCTTTAATGGCCTGCAGGGTTTGTTTTAACTGGCTTACATAGCGCAGGGTTTTTTCCATGGTAAGCTCCAGGTCGTCAAAATTTACCGGCTTGGTAATAAAGTCGAAGGCGCCCCTGTTCATTGCCGTACGAATATTATCCATATCGCCATAAGCAGAAACGATTACAGATTTTATGAGCGGCGAAGCTTCGGCCAATTTACTCAGCAGGGTAAGGCCATCCATTTCGGGCATGTTAATGTCGCTAAGCAATATATCAATATCGGGGTGCTGGCTAATTTTTTCCAGCGCCTCTTTGCCATTGGCAGCAAACACAAACTCGTAATGCTGCTCTCGTATTTTTTGCCTGAACTTTTGTTTGATAAGGGTTTCTAAATCGGCCTCATCATCAGCTACTAATATTTTTGCCATTAAACAGATGTTTTTAATTTTTCTTTTAAATGGTTAAAATCTACGGGTTTGGTTAAAAAATCGTCGGCACCCAATTGCTTGGCCATATTATAATTTTCTTCGTCGCCATAGGCGGTTATCATCATTACAATGGGTGGTGGTTTGTGGTATTTTTGTTTGATGTGCTCCAGCAGTTGCAGGCCGCTCATGCCGGGCATATTGATGTCTGACAAAATTAATACGGCTTCATGCTCATGTGCTTCCAGGTAAGTGAGTGCATCTTCGCCAGAAAAGGCAAATACAAATTGCATTTCGCCGCTGCGTATCTCTTTTCTAAACCGTTGCTCAAATAGCGCCTGTACATCTGTTTCGTCGTCTACTACTAAAATTTTCATTTGCTGGTGTTTTGGTTTATGCAGGCAATGTGATGGTAAAACTGGCACCCTCATTTTCTACCGTGGTAACGGTTAATTGGCCGGCATGTGCTTTGGTAACAATATCATAACTCATGCTTAAACCCAGGCCGGTACCCTGCCCTGTGGGTTTGGTAGTAAAAAAAGGTTGAAATATTTTATCAATCATTTTTTGTGGAATACCATTGCCGTTATCAGAAACAATAATTTGTACCTGCTTGTTTATTTTTTTGGTGGTAACGGTTACCACTGGTTCGTAGCTGCCTGCTTGAGCGGTTTTCTTTTTTTCTGTAACAGCATAAAACGCATTGGTAATTAAGTTTAAAATTACCCGCCCAATATCTTGCGGTACAATGTTGATATTGCCAATGGTGGTATCAAAATTGGTTTTCATGCCGGCGTTAAATGATTTGTCTTTTGCCCGCAGGCCGTGGTAGGCAAGTCGCAGGTATTCGTCTGCCAGGGCATTTACATCTGCAGGCTCTTTTACACCTGTGCTGCTTCGGCTGTGCTGCAGCATACCTTTTACAATGGCGTCGGCCCTTTTGCCATGATGATTAATTTTTTGCAGGTTTTGTACCAGGTCTGCCGCAATGGCTTTTACATCAATGGCATTGCCTTTTTCCATTTCTTCTACCAACTCTTTTATCAGCTCTTCACTTACTTCACTAAAATTATTTACAAAGTTGAGGGGGTTTTGTATTTCGTGTGCTATGCCAGCGGTAAGCTCACCAAGGCTGGCCATTTTTTCTGATTGTATTAATTGCGCTTGTGTAGATTTTAACTCGTTAAGGGTGTGCTCCAGTGCTTCTTTTTGCTGGGTTATTTGTGCGGTACGCTCTTGCACCTGCACTTCTAACTCCGCTTTTAGTTGTTCGGTAATTTTTAAGGCTCTTTCTTTTTCTTCATTTTTAAGCCGCTCTTTTTCCTGCTTTTTTGCCTGCTTGTTATTAAAAATAAGCATGGCTACCATCCATATCAATGCAAAGAGTTCGGCGGCACCAAAATATACATTCCAGCCTTCAAAAAAATCACTACCGATAAATTTTACCAGGTTATGCAGCAGGTTTACAACTACTACTGGCAAAAATGCATAGGTAAGTGGCTTGGCCTGGCTAAATTGTTTTTTTGTAAAAACCACATAGTGCAGGGCTGCCTGCAATGCAAGGGTTAGCAAAGCTACCAGGGGCTTGCTACCCGGCACAGCATAATAAATTGCAATAAGGGCTATGGCTGTGCAGGTACCCAGCATGAGCAACTGCCGCCAACTGGCAGGCAATGCCGAGGCACGGGCTATTTTACGCAGGTGATTTAAAAGAATAAGTGCCAGGACGCTTTGTAAAACCATAGTTACTTTACTAAATCAAATAATATTGGCAATGTAATCATAAACTGTGTAAAATATTGGAGTAATACTGTATGTATTTTGTGCTGCCCGGTTGCTATTTAATTATTGATTTACCGGCCCGAGGTATTTATCGTACCACTGCAATGTTTCTTTTACAAAATCTGTACGGGGCACTAAATGCCCGGCATCGTACACAATGTATTTTTTATGCTGGGCTGCTGTGCCTAAAAAATTAAACATGGGCAACTGCGATGTTTCTACCGGAAAAAATAAATCGTGTTTGCCATTTAGCATCAGCACGGGCTGTGTTACCCTTGGCAAATAATTTATCTGGTCTGCCTCGGGTAATGCTTTGTTCATCGCCATGCCACCAACATTTAGCACCACCGCCACCAACCTGTTTTCGAGCGCTGGCATAATGCCGCCCATGAATCCGCCCCAGCTCCAGCCGAGGTAGCCAATTTTACTAGTTTGTATGTCATTACGTGTTTGCAGGTAATCAATGGTTCGGCCAATATCTTTGCGCCACATTATGAGGTGATCTTTATAAAAAACACTTTCATCGGGCAGGTCGCTTTTTAATTCATCATGCCTTTCGCAAGTGCCTTTGTAGATGGGCCTCACCAATGCCCGGCCGCTTTTTAAAATAAAGTCGATACGGCCATTAATATTTAGCGGATCGTAGCTTTTAGCATAAATATCGTTGGAACCCGGAAAAAATAATACGGTTTGATAAGGTGGCTTAAATCCTTTTGGCAAGTATAGCCATGCCTGCATTCTTTCGTTGTTATAGCCAGCATCAAAAGTGATTTTTTCGGCTGTCCACCACTCGTTATTTAGCGTAGTTTCAATCTTGGTATTTAATGGCGATTTATCGTACAAAAACTGTTGCCGGTAAATGGCAAAGGTTTTATCATCCACCGGTTTTTCTTTTTTATAATCTCTAAAAGCCATGGGCACGGGTTTCATTAAACTGGCCATGGCAGTATCGCCGGGTAATTCTTTAATGCACCTAAAGCCATTGCTGGCGCTTCTGTCGATAGCGGGTTGCAGGTAACTATCGTTAAAGGCATAGGTAGGATCGTTCCACCCGCCGCCTAAAATATAATGCTGCCCGTTTTTTTCGTTTGAATTGTAGCACCATTCCCTGGCATTACCAGCAATATCATAAATGCCAAAAGTGCTGTAGCCAATATTGCTGCCTACGGGCATGCTGCCTTTACCGTTAAAATTGCTGAGTGCTACAATATATTGTGTACGGGGTGTTTCGGCCACCACACTCCAATGAAATACGGAGGGTAATTTTTTTTGTGCATACGCTGCATAGGCAGCGGCTTCGTACCAACTTACGCCTGTTACGGGTAAATTTTCCTGCCCATCTGCATAAGTGCCAGCCTCCCAATTGGCTGGTCCGGGCCTGCCGGTTTTATCTACAAATAATAACAGGGCTTGCTCTAGCGGTATTTCTTTTTGGTTTTGATACACGTGTTGTGTCCAGTAGCTTTTGTTGCGGTAACCACCGGCATCCATAAACGCTTTGTAGGCTTTGTTGGTTACCTCGTATTTATCCATTAAAAATGAGGGTACATCCCTGTTGCCATTGGGCTCCAGCCCAACGATATACATGAGTGTGTTTTTGGCTGGTATGCGTACCATATTTGCCGGAAGCGTACCCTCTTTATCTAATACAAGGCTGGATGAATCATGCCATGTTTTAAACGAAGCTGCACTGCCAGCATATTCAATTGTTTGGTATCCTTTTTTTCGTACCTCCATCCGCAGGTAGGTACGTGGCAGGCGGATGTCTTTAAATGGCGTTACCCCTGCAAGGCGCCAAGGGCTGTTGGTTTGGTCGTAATCTTTCCACCACAGCTCTGCGCCGGGGGTGCTGGTGGCCATGGATAAATTGGCCGAAATGCTTGGCCATAGTTTTATCAAAGCAGGGTCGTTGGCAATGTATTTTTCTGCTTGCAGTGCCTGATCAAATGCACTGGTGGGAGGGATGAAATGGTCGTTTACTGCTTTTTCGAGCAGGGGCAGCAACTGGTTTTTTGCATACTGTTTATCTTTCCAGGGTTTAATAAACACATAGCCAATGATGGCCAGTAAGCCTAAAGCCAAAGCACCTGCCAGCAGGAGTTTTTTATTTTTTTTGGCAACGGATTTATCAATATATTTTTCTGCCTTTCCCTCAAGTTTTTGGTGCAGTGGCACTTGAAGGCCTGCATTGCTGATAGCAAAAATTTCTACGGGTTGTGCTACATTTTTTAATACATATTTACCCAGCGAAGTGGTTTGTATTTCTGTATGGTTTTTGATGTCGTCCACCACTTTGCCCG
>JBDKJT010000006.1:0-43404 GCA_039796475.1 Bacteroidota bacterium
GTGGTATATGGCAGCACCCGGGAGCATTTGCTGGAAGTGAAGGCATTGTTGAGTGATGGATCAGAAGTGGTATTTAACGATTTGTGTCTGGATGATTTTCATGCAAAGTGTGAGTTAAACAACCTGGAGGGTAGTATTTACAAAACTGTAAGAAGTTTATTAAGCAACTACGATAACCAGTTGGAGATAAGAAAGGAGTTTCCCAAGGCTACAGTAGAAAGACGCAATACCGGCTATGCATTAGATATGTTGCTGGATACAGCGCCTTTTACTGCTGGTAAAGCGGATTTTAATTTTTGCAAACTTATAGCAGGCTCAGAAGGTACCCTGGCATTTATCACCGAAATAAAACTGCATGTTAACGAAGTGCCACCCAAGGAAACAGGGCTGCTATGTATCCATTTTAACAGCATTGATGAGTCGCTGAGGGCAAATATTATTGCCATGCAGTTTAAGCCCAGCGCCAGCGAGCTGATAGACCACTACATTTTAGAGTGTACCAAAAATAATATTGAGCAAAGTAAAAACCGCTTTTTTGTACAGGGCGATCCCGGTGCCATATTGGTGGTTGAGTTTTGCCGCAGCACCCGGGACGAAATAACCGCAGTAGCTGCCGAAGTAGAAGCTGCCATGCGTAGCCAGCAATTGGGCTACCACTTCCCGTTATTATTTGGTGCCGATACCAAAAAAATATGGTCGCTGCGTAAAGCTGGCCTTGGCTTACTGGGCAATTTGCCCGGTGACGAAAAAGCAGTGGCTGTAATTGAAGATACCGCTGTGGATATACACGACCTGCCGGCATACATAGCTGAGTTTAACGATATTTTGCACCGGCACCAGATGAGTGCAGTGCATTATGCCCATGCAGGCAGTGGCGAAATTCACCTGCGCCCGGTAATCAATTTAAAAACAGCAGAGGGCAACCAACAGTTTAGGATGATTGCTCAGGAAATTGCCACGCTGGTAAAAAAATATGATGGCTCCTTAAGCGGCGAGCATGGCGATGGCAGGTTAAGGGGAGAGTTTATCCCTCAGATGGTAGGCCCTAAAAACTACCAGCTGATGCAGCAGTTAAAAAAAACCTGGGATCCCCATAATATCTTCAATCCAAATAAAATTGTAGATACACCTCCTATGAATACCATGCTGCGGTATACACCCGGGCAGCAAACACCTGTATTTAATACCGTATTTCGTTATCATAACCAGGATGTGCTGCAACATGCTGAGCAATGCAATGGCAGCGGCGATTGCCGTAAAACGCATTTAAGCGGTGGCACCATGTGCCCCAGCTATATGGCTACTAAAAACGAAAAAGACAGTACCCGTGCAAGGGCAAATATCTTACGGGAGTTTTTAACCAATTCAACCCAAACCAACCGGTTTAATCACCAGGAGATTTATGATGTAATGGATTTGTGCCTTAGTTGCAAGGCCTGTAAAAGCGAATGCCCCAGTAATGTAGATATGGCCAAACTTAAAGCTGAGTTTTTGCAACATTATTACGATGCCAATGGAGTGCCTTTCAGGAGTAAATTAATAGCCAATTTTACTGCCAGCTCCCGGCTTGCTTCACTGGCACCGGGGCTGTACAACTTTTTGGTAAAAAACAATTTTACCAGCAAGTTGATAAAAAAAATGAGTGGCTTTGCACTGCAACGAAGCCTGCCATTGCTGCACACAACCACCCTGCAGGCCTGGTACAATAAGCGTACGCCTCCTGCCAATACTGCCGGTAAAAAAGTGTATCTTTTCTGCGATGAGTTTACCAATTACAACGATACTGCTATAGGTATAAAAGCCATTGTATTGCTGGAGCGGCTGGGCTATACCGTTATCATACCAAAGCATATAGAAAGTGGCCGGCCCTGGATGAGCAAAGGTTTATTAAGGGCAGCCAAAAAAATTGCTAATAAAAATATCGAGTTGTTAAAACATGTAATTACAGCCGAAACACCTTTAATTGGTATTGAACCTTCTGCCATACTCGTATTTAGGGATGAGTACATCGACCTTGCAACCGACGAAAATTTTGAGGCAGCTAAATCATTGTCAAAAAATGTGTGGATGATTGATGAATTTATTGCTGCCGAAATAAAAAAAGGGCATATCAATAAAAACCTGTTTACCACCGAACACAAAAAGGTAAAGCTGCACGGGCATTGCCAACAAAAATCATTGGGCTCTCTGGAGGCTTCTGTACAAATGTTATCGTTGCCACAAAACTTTACTGTAGAAACCATCCCTTCTGGTTGTTGCGGTATGACGGGGTCTTTTGGATACGAAAAAGAGCATTACGATTTAAGCATCAAAGTAGCCGAGTTGGTATTATTACCCACCGTACGCCAGCAAGCGCCGGATGTAATTATTGCAGCGCCGGGCACCAGCTGCCGCCACCAGGTAAAAGATGGTACGGGCCGCACAGCCCTGCACCCGGTGGAGGTATTGTATGATGCCCTGATACAGTAACCAAGTTTACAATTTATTTGCAATGGGCTATTGGTGTTAAGCCCTTGCTTGCTGGTATGCTTTTAGCAGGCCAGTCTGCTTTTTTTAAACGCAGCGATTTTAGGTGTCATCCCGGTTATGACAGTATCATCACTTACGCATGTATTACACATAAACCATGCATGTAAAGCATGTATCCTCAATCCAATCAGTCTTGTTCCTGCTTTTAGTTAGCCTAAAAATCCCCTAAAACCGGTACAGGTATTTGCCATATAAGCGTTAATTTTCAGCATTATTTATTCAAGTCCTGTGCAACTCCTGTCCGCCCGATTTTTTAAATATAAACACTACCAAAATGGCGATAAGGGTACGTACTTCCGTTTTATGGCTTTTTTTATTGTGTGGGGCCTCAGCAACCGCTCAGCCTTCACTCGAAAAAATGCAGCTAAAGCTTGCAGCTGAAAAGCAAAACACCGCTACTTCTTTTTATAAGTTTGAGTTAAACAGTAAAATGCCTGCGCAGGCTGGCTTGTTGTTTTCTGCAGATATGGGTGTAAATACCACAGCGGTGCAAAGTTGGCTGGCAAGCCGGCTTGAGCTGAGGCAAGGCATAGATGCACTGCAGCAGCAAGACAAAAAAACGATGTATGCTGGCACCGAAATAAGCAGGCTGCAGCAATATTTTAAGGGCATAAAAGTTGAGCATGGAGTAATTGCGCTGGTAACAAGTGCAGATAAAATACGGTTGATGCAAATGGAGTTTTACCCTGTTTCGGCCGCATTGCGTACCACACCCTCCGTTTCTGAGGCGGCGGCATTGCAAAAGGCAATGGAGTTTGCCGGTGCCCGTAAATATATCTGGCAAGATAATCCTGCTTATACCAAACCGGTTGCAGCGCTGGTAATTGTAGAAGATATTTTTGCAAGCGAAAAAGGACGCATGTGCCTGGCTTATAAATTTGAGGTGTTTGCAGCAGAGCCGGCCAGCCATCAATATATTTATGTAGATGCACACCTTAACAAAGTTGTATTTACAGATGTAGTGGTAAAACACCTGGATGAGCCCAACCGCCAACGGCAAACAAATACCCACAAGCAGGTAACGGTTAACAACAGCCGCATAGCTGCAGCGCCGTTTACAGCCCGTGAAATTAGCAATGCCAGTAATAGCACCACCACTACCGCCGGCTATGCACTTGCCGAAGGTTTTTTAAAATATTCTGGCAACCAGTTTTTTACTACCGAAGAAGTAAATGCCAATTTATACCGCTTGCGGGCCAAAAGCTCCGATAACAGTACGGTGTACGAAACCTACAATGCCAATCACAAATCATTTCCCAATTTTAGCCTGGCAGATATCACAGATTTTACAGATAACGATAATCATTGGGATGAAGCTCAATATATTTTTGATACCACCAATGCTGCACTAGATATACATTGGGGTGTAGAGCAGGTAATTGATTATTGGTGGAAGGTACACAATCGAAAAAGTTACGATAATAACAATGGTGCAGTGTTAAGCCTTTTTCATTACGGAGTGAAATTTGGTGGCGCATTTTGGAGCAGCCAAAGCAAAGTAATGTTTTATGGCGATGGCAGCCAGGATGGGCAAGGCTTTAATGCCTTAACATCGCTGGATATTACAGCACACGAAATTGGGCATGGCATCTGCGATTTTACAGCCGGCCTCGTATACAAACGGGAGTCGGGTGCACTTAACGAAGGCTTTAGCGATATATGGGCAGCATGCCTGGATAATTATGTAAACAAGGCCGATGCCTCCCTCAATAAAAATCCTTTTTTGGTAGCAGATGAGGTGGTAGAAGTGCCCGGCCGGGATTGCCTGCGGGATATGACGGCACCTACCAATTGGAACCAGCCAGACACATACCAGGATACCAACGGTTTTTGGTTTGACACGAATGTAGAAAACTGCCCTGTGCCCATACACCAGGATTCTGCCATGGGCAACGATTTTTGTGGGGTGCATGTAAATAGCGGGGTACTAAATAAATGGTTTTACCTTATCACCCATGGCGATGGTGGCACTAACGGCTACGGACAAGCCTACCAGGTAGATTCGATGGGGTTTGATAAAACAGAAAAAATTGCTTTTTATACCGAGATGATATTAACACCCAATGCCGGGTTTGAATCGGCAAGGATTGCATCTATCAATGCCGTACAGGTATTGGCATCTTTTCCCAATGCACAAGCCATTGTGCTGGCAGATACCGCCAACATTATAAAGGCCTGGAATGCGGTGGGGGTTACCACTGATAGTATTTATAATATGAGCAATACGCCGGCATTTGCCAGTAATGTGTTTACCAGTATTGCTACCGGGCAGCGGGGATATATATGGGCTGGCACTGCAAACAATGGCTTGTATAAATTTAATGGCCGAACCTGGCAAAAATCACCCACGCTTACCAATCATAATATAGCGCAAATATTGCCCGACAAAGATGGTGGGGTATGGATAGCACAGTATGGCCGTACGGGTGCACAAGCAATAATGGGTGGTATTGGCTATTATGCCGATACCAGTTTTACCTACCTGCAATACAGCACTGCCGAAGGCTTACCCACCCGAAATGTGAGGGGCATTTTTATAGACAATAGCCTGCCTGTTACACAAAAATATAAAAGGGTATGGGCAGGTTGTTTTGCAGATTTAACGGCTGGTATATCCCGGCCAGGTGCAGTGGTACGTGGGTTACAAAACCCGGTATCGCCAAAGTTTTTTGATAAAACAGTAAATGGGGTAAACCAGTCAAATGGCTTTTGCCTGTCGGTAGCTGGTAATAAAAACGAAGTGTGGGTATTTGCGTCCAGCAATGCAGGTACAGCTGGGCAAATACTAAGATACAGGAGTGCTGATACCGTTTTTTTAGGAGCCATAGATAATACCAACCAACCCGTATTTGCTGCAGGCTTTAATGTAAAAGCCATGTATTATGATGAAGTAAAACGAAGGTGGTGGATAGGCCTTACCACGGGTGGGGTGGTAGTGCTCGATTCGGCATCCAATACATGGAGCAGTATTAATTTCCCGGCGATTTTTCCGGCTGGTACCATTGTAAACAATAATGCCATTACCGGCGATACACAGGGAAATATTTATATAGGCACTACCAACGGCCTTGTGTTTTTTGGGTCTCAAAATGCAGCGGTGGTAGCTAACCCTACCGATGCGGCACACTACAAGCGTTTAACCACCGCCGATGGTTTGCCTTCGGATAATATTCGTTCGGTTGCACTGGATTACCGGGCATCCAGGATATTACTGGCTACCGAAAACGGCATTGCATTTCGCCACTTTTTATGCAAGGAGTGTATCAATACCGGCCCGCAGTTTTCTGTAATGCCCGGCAACTGGAGTAACCCGGGTATATGGGCCAGTGGCCAGGTACCCGGGCTTACGGCCAATGTTATTATCCGCCACCCCGTTACGGTAACGCAGGATGCCAACTGTAATTCGTTAAAGATAGAGGGGCAGGGCAATGTAACCGTAAATGCAGGCGCAACCCTTAATATAGAGTCGTCTAATTATAACAGCAATCAATATTGATGCTTAGCAAATTGTAAGGTTAAGGCTAAATATTTTGCCTTTAACAACAGGCCGCTTTGTTTAAATGCCACCAATAACGAATGATTTTTTTGGGTTTTGCAATGTTAACCAGCCGTAAAAAGGCAATCAAATTAATACAGCAGCTTGTGTGTATACTACTGCTGTGCCGGGTAATGGGTACAGGCCAGCTGCAGGCTCAAACTGCTCAATTTAGTATCAATCAAACCAGTGGCTGTGTACCATTAGGCGGTGTAAATTTTACAGATGCATCTACCGGCGGTACAGTGGTTAGCCGTTTGTGGAATCTTGGTAATGGCACCATCATCGCTAACGGTGCTGCTGTAGTGGGCACCAATTATCTTACCGCACAAAAGTATTATGTAACCCTCACTGCTACTTTTTCAAATGGTACTGTAAGTGTAAAAACGGATAGTATCCTGGTGTATCCTAAACCCGTGGCTAACCTGCAGGTATCCGACACCGCTGGTTGTATACCGCATACAGTTCAGTTTAACGATTTATCCAGCTCTGCCACAGGAAGTATTACCAACTGGACATGGGATTTTGGTGCCGGCGGCAGCAGCCAGCAACAGCCCGTATTTACCTACAGCAACCCGGGCTTGTACAATGTTTCGCTGATTGTAAAAAACAGCTGGGGTTGCGAAAGTGATGCCGCTACCCGATTTCAGTATGTACATGTGTGGAGCAAGCCTGCAGCGGCCTTTACAGCTTCTGCAAGTTTTAGTTGTGCAGATACTGCCAGCATTGCGTTTACCAATACTACTTCGGGTGGCAGCCCCGCCAATCGTTATAGCTGGAGCTTTGGTGATGGTACTACCAGTACAGTTAAAAATCCGGTTCACTTTTTTGCTGCACCGGGTACATATACAGTTACCATGACAGCCTTTGTAGGCAACAATTGCAGCAGTACTACCAGTACCAGTATTAATATTGGCAAATCATTGGCCGTATTTAATGCTGTGCCCGATACGGTTTGTATTAACACTGCAACCCAGTTTACAGGTACAGGCAGCCCGGCACCATACTATGTAAAATGGTTATTTGGGGATGATAATTCAGTGCAATATTATTCACCCACTACGCATACGTTTACAACTAAAGGCAATCATGCCGTAAGCCTGGTGGCGTACAATTTGCAAGGGTGTACCGATACCATAAGTACAACAGTACATGTAAAAGCAGGTGCCGGATTATCACCTTTTTTTGTTACCGCTCCTGATACGGTTTGTGTAAATAGTACGGCCAGCTTTAGTGGCAGCGCTACCCCGGCCCCCGCTTTGCTGCAATGGTATTTTACCGATAACAATACACTGCAAAATAATTCGCCGGCCAATCATGTTTTTGCCACACCCGGTAATTATGATGTATTACTGATAGCAAAAGATGCAAAAGGTTGTGCCGATACTGCTTCTGCCATTGTAACGGTAAAGAGTGGCCCAACAGTAAATTTTAATCCCAATAAGGCAGATGGCTGCGGTAACCCTTTTTTTGTAACCTTTGCCAATACCACTTACCCCAATACCGATTTGCGCTTTAGCTGGAACTTTGGCGATGGTACAGCGGTGCTTGTTACTACCGATACATTGCCTGTATCTCACACCTATACTACGTTTGGAAATTTTCAGGTTACGCTTACAGCGATAGATACTGTTGCAGGTTGTGTAAGCACCCCCAAGGTTTTTAACTATATCGGTAATTACCAGCCATCCCTCAATTTTACCTATGTGCCACCTGATGGGTGCCGTCCATTGCCCGTAAAATTTACGGCCCAGGTAAACAATTTAATTGTGCCTGTACAGTATTATGTATGGCAGTATGGCGATGGACAAATGGATACAATTGCCGGTAGCAATATTGCCAACCATGTGTATACAACCGGAGGTGTTTTTAATGCTACAGTGAGTATTGTAACCGCCGAATGTACATTTACTGCTGCAGCCAAACCTGTTACCGTAATAGATATTTGCGATGATGATGGCAGTGGAGGCGGCGGTGGCGGCGGCGGCGGCGGAGGAGGTGGTGGTGGCGGAGGCGGTGGCTTTGGCCTTGGTAAAGGCTGTGCTGATAAATACACCGTAACATTTACCGATACCGTAAGTAATGCTGTAGTGCTTAGTTGGGATTTTGGAGATGGGTCTCCCTTATTAAATACCGGGCTGCTAAATCCTGTAACGCATACGTATAGCCCACCACAAAAAGTATACATCGTTACAGTACTCAGGCTGGATACGGTATTTAACCGGGTGGATACAGGTAGAAAAAGAGTCATCATCATTGATGAAAAAGCAAATTTTTTACCCTCGGTTACAGCTATTTGTACCAATGGCAGCGTTAACTTTTCAACCGTTGGTATCGATTCATCAAAAATTAAAAAATACACCTGGGATTTTGGCGACAGCAGCACACGCCTTGACATTGATAACCTGGCTTATTTTAATACTTATGGAACCTGGCTAAAAGGTAACAGCAGCCATATTTATATTGATACCGGCCTATATTTTGTAAAGCTAATTATTGAGGATAAACTGGGGTGTAAAGATTCTTTGTTGTATCCGGTACCAATAAGTGTTAGAGGCCCGGTAGTAAATTTTAAACAAGATATACAATTGAGTTGCCTGGTGCCTTTAAAAGTAATTTTTACAGATTCATCTGTACAAAACGGCAACATACCTATAGTAAGCTGGCAATGGAATTTTGGCAATGGTACCCCTGTATTAAATACTACACAGGATACGGCTGTAAGCAGTTTATATACCGCCAATACCTACAGCACCAGCTTAAGGGTTACCGATGCCATCGGCTGCTTTGCACAAGCCACCCAACAATTACAAATACCATTAGTAACTACAGGCCCGCAGGCGGGTTTTACGGCATTACCAGCCAGTGCCTGCACAGCGCCCCTGCCTGTACTATTTAACGATACCTCGGTACAAAGTGCTGGCGTACCCATTGTAAAATGGGAGTGGAATTTTGGAGATGGCAATACCTTGGTTACAGACACCGACACCGCCATTAATAAAATATACAACGGGGGCAATTACTATAATTTTTATACGGTATCCTTAAAAATAACCGACTCCTTTGGCTGCACCGCTGCTGTTACAAAAACTAATTACATCAAACTATACCAACCCCGTGCAGACTTTTTTAGCTACGATACTTTAAAATGCGGAGCCTTTAATGTTTTTCTGTACAACTACGCTGCTGCTTACAATGCACAATACCAGTGGAACTATGGAGACGGTACTACCAGTAATAGCTTTTATGGTACACATACTTACGCATCCGAAGGTTTGTACAATATAAAACTGCTGGTAACGGATGAAAACGGTTGTGTTGATAGCACCACCAAAACATCTTATATAAAATTGGTAAAACCATTGGCCGATTTTAATATTGGCGATACCACCAAATGTGCGCCGGCAGCCATAACATTTACCGATGATTCGCAATACGCCACGGCGTACGAGTGGGATTTTGGTGATGGCGGTACAGGTAGTACGGATAAAAACCCATCTCCAAAAATTTATGCTTTGCCCGGCTTTTACAAGGTTACTTTAAAAGTAACAGGCATTAATAATTGTACAGACACCATCTCAAAAATAATTCGTGTACGTGGGCCCATTGCAACGCTGGTTGCCAATAACGGCGATGGTTGCCGGCCTTTTGATATCAACATGAAGGTAAATGGCTCATTTATTAAAACCTATGCCTGGGATTATAATGATGGTACACCTGTATTTCCATCCATTACCGATTCTGCTGTAGCCCATACCTATCTTTTTGCAGGCCAATACCTGCCCAATGTTGTACTTACCAGCCCGGAGGGTTGCCCTTTTACACTAAAGGCAACCGACACTGTTTTTGTGGACAGTGTAAAGGCCGGCTTTAGTTACGATCGTGCCACTTTTTGCGATAGTGGCTTTGTAAACTTTACTAATCTCAGCATAGTGCCATCATTTTCCGCAATGCGTTACCATTGGGATTTTGGCGATGGCAGCACTGATACTGCTGCACAGCCTGCACCTCATTTATACAATACAGCAGGTGTGTATGCGGTAAAGCTGTCGGTAACTTCTACATATGGCTGTAGTGATACGCTTACCATACCGGCAGCGGTAACAGTATTTGCCAGCCCTGGGGTAGCTGTTGCTGGTAGCGATGTACATTGTTTAACACCCGGCTCCACACTGCAATACAGCAGTGTGGTTACCAGTGCAGATGCGGTAGCTGGTTATCGCTGGCAACTAGATGCGGATAGTATTGCCGCTACTGCAGCTATCAGTTATAATGAGCGTACAGCGGGTACTCACCAGCTGCAACTACAGGTGCGTACAGTAAATGGCTGTACAGGTACGTTTGTAAAAAGTATTGTGATAGATTCTGTAAAAGCTGGTTTTACACTCAGCCCCATCAGCTATTGCGGCTCCGGCACCACTAGCTTTTTTAATACCAGTACCTATGCAGCCGCTATCCGTAATTACCAGTGGCAGTTTGGTAATGGCATACAGGCAACCGCAGCCGATACCAGTATTTTATTTACGCAGCCCGGTAAATATAGTGCCCGGTTGCTGGCAGTAACCATCAATGGCTGCCGGGATAGCCTCCTGCTTACCGATACGGTAAAGGTATTTGCGCTGCCTGCTGCCGGTATCGGTGGGGATAGCCTGCATTGCACACCTGGCAGCTATAGTTACCAAAGCAATGGCTTATCTGCTGACGCTATTGCCGGGTATCAGTGGCGTGTTAACAATGATTTGGTTGGTAGCAACAATGCCCAATTGCAATATTATTTTAATGCTGGTATCTACAATATAGCGCTAAGGGTTACCACTGTAAATGGTTGTACAGATTCTGTGGTAAGGAGTATTGTAGCAGACTCTGTTAGTGCAGGTTTTACAATACCAGATGCACAACTTTGTGGCGATACCGGAACGGTGATTTTTAATAACCAGACGGCCTCACGGTTTAGTAATAACCGCTATCAATGGTATTTTGGCGACAGCAGTAACAGCGCCCTCATCAACCCTGTACATTTTTATACGGCACCCGGTAGTTACTTGCCCGTGTTGGCTGTTACTACCAGCTACGGTTGTACCAGTACTTATACAAGCCCGGATACGGTTAAAATTTTTGCCACCCCCATCGTACAGCTAACAGGCGAGGAGGAGTACTGTATGCAGCAATCGTTATTATACAAAGCTGCCGTACAATCAACCGATTGGGTGGATGGATACAGCTGGATGGTAAATAACAAAGTGTATAGCAATGCAGACAGCCTGCTTTATTATTTTGGACAGGCCGGTAATTACCTGCTACAATTGCAGGTGCATACCCTTAACGGTTGCAGTGTACAGGCGCAAAAACAATTGTTGATACATCCGTTACCAGTACCGGCTGCCGGGCCAGACACAACTATATGCCAGGGCACGGTGGTATTGTTGCACAGCGAAGATGGAGTAACCTATCGTTGGCAACCGCATCCTTCGTTAAATGGTGTTAACAGTGCAACTCCTTTTGTGGCGCCATTGGCATCTACCAATTATTTTGTAACTGTTACCAACCAGTTTGGATGTATACAAAACGATACAGTGGCCTTGGTGGTGGATGAGCCGGTAAGGCTGGTAGTGCAAAGGGCCGATACGGTATGCCAGGGGCAGCGTACACAGTTAGTGGCTTCCAGTACAGCCCGTAATTACTTATGGAGCCCGGCCAGCGGATTAAGCAGTACATCAGTGGCCAATCCCTATGCATCACCCGGTGCCACTACTACTTACACCGTGATTGCATACAGTGATAATGTTTGCAAAAATGATACAGGGTTTGTAAAAGTATTGGTGGGTGAACAACCCACTGTAAATGCTGGCGCAGATATAAATGTTGCCAATGGTATGCCATTACAATTGTATGCCCGTACTACCGCCCCGGCTATCACCAGTTACCTGTGGCAGCCCGCCACGGGCCTTGATTGCAGTACTTGCGAAAACCCACGACTGGTAGCAGATGATAACATTACGTATAAAGTAACTGTACAAACTGTTTATGGATGTACCGCATCAGACGAAGTAAAGATTGTAGTAACCTGCGGAAAACAGCAATTGTTTATACCCAATGCATTTACACCCAATGGTGATGGATTAAATGATCGCTTTTATATAAAAGCTTATGGTATTGCTGCTATAAAAAAGATGATGATATTTAATCGCCTTGGCGAAAAAGTATTTGAAAAACAACAGGTACCACCCAATGATGCAATGCAGGGATGGGATGGTAATGTAAATGGCAAAGCACCTGTGGGCACTGCTGCCTATGTGTATGTGCTGGAGGTGTTGTGCAAAGATGGCCAGCTATTTAATTACAAAGGAACAGTGATGCTGGTAAAATAACAGCGGCAGCCCCGCTGGTAACACCAGTCATCACTGACAGGCTGTTGCAATTGCCATTAAGCTTACTGGTTAATAATTGCCTGCTGCATCTTTTGTGCCAACGGAAAAAGCAGGTTGTTTTCTAAATGCACATGTTTATGCAGGTCTTCTTCAAAAGCTTTTAACTCTGCCAGGCACACTTTAAAAGTGGTGCAGGCATCTGCCGGTTCGGTATAATTATCAGTAAGTGTTTTTATCCTTGCCAATATTTCGCCGGCCTCATCATGCTCAGATTCCATCACACTCACCGGCCCCTGTATGTATCCGGGCAGTAAATCTCTTTTTATGTTATAATGAAAAAGAGAAGCTATTTCATTGATACGGGGAAACAGCACCACTTCTTCTTTTTGCATATGCAGGTACATTTCGTTTTTAAGGTGGGTAAACAGTTCGAGCACTTTTACCATGTATGGGTACCTGTCGCCATGCTTATTGGCAACCTTGGTAAGATGCTCTTCAATAGCTGGCATAGACTGGCGTACATAAAAATGGTGCTTTAATAAAATATGCCTGATCAGTTGCTCGGCATTCATTTCTGCAAATGGAATAGCAGCCAGGTGACGATCTTTGCCTGCATTGGTTAGTTCTGTAACGATGCTGTCTACCGGCAACCCTTTTTCGGTACAAGCCTGTGCCAGCGTACGTTTTCCTTTGCAACAAAAATCAAGGTTATATTTTTCAAGCACCGGTACCACCTCGTGGTTGGCGGTAACAATAGATGCTAATGTTTCTTCTGCAATGTTTATCATTTTATTTGTTTTTGTAAAGTTTAAAAATTGCCGATGCCCATTTTATGATTACGCTCATTTTCGCCTTTGCTGGCTGATATTTAACAAAAAAATACCGCCAGCAAGTATTAGGGCCGCAAGCAGCAGCAGTTGGTTTATAAATATTACCGGTACAAACAAAATAGCTGCTACACCCTGTATCATCAACAATACTTCGTTTAATAAAATGCCTGCAGCCAGCACCCAAATGGCAGTAGTGGCCAGCCGATTTTTATCAATGCTGTGGTTGGCAATCATATAACCCAATATAAATAAGCTGATAACACCCAACAGTATCAGGTGCAGGTATCCAATTACAATTGGCCTAAAACCAAATGCCAGCTTGCTGAGGGCGGGTATGGTGGAGCCAAGCTGCAACAAAAGTTTTATACTAAGGGCAATGCAGCTTAGAACAATCACCCAGTTTATGCCAGTAACGTGCCCGGGTGTTTTTTTTATTTGCAGCAATAGCAACAACCAGCCGGCCAGTTGGCTGCAGGCTGCCAGCACCACTATCCAGTAGGTCCATTGGGGCAGGGGTAACCATAATGCCGATAATACATAGGCTGGTATACAGGCTGCTGCAAAAAGCCAAAATATCTTTTTTTGTACCTGCTGCGGCAGGTGGTAAAAAAGATAAGCATTCGCCAACCCCATGCAGGCAAATAAAAACCAGCCATTGTATTGAAAATGTAAAAAGAAGTATACAGCAGCCAGGTACCAATTTTGGTGAAGGCTTTTAGTAGCCATCATGTACGCCAACGAAAAAGCACCCACCGACGATAGTACATTAAAAACCAATGCAGCCTTTATCCAACAGTTGCTGGTATGCGATGGCAGCCGGCTTATATCTTTAAAATACCGAATGGCAAAAGCAAATGAAACGAATATAGAGGCGGTTGAAAAACTAATTGACAACAATCCATAACCCTGCAATGGAAAACTAATAAGCATACCGTATGCCGTAACAAGGTTGGCATTTAAAATCCAGCGGTAGCGTTGTGCGGTTTGCAGCAAATTTTTTTGTACTAAATGCTGTACCAGCAAGCTAAAAAGGGCATGTGTAACCCAGCCGCTAAATGCAAAATGTGAGTGGCCATGTAATAAATGCTTTTGATTGATAAAGGGTAAATAAAAAATGATTTTGTAACGCAGTATAACACCCATGGCTGCTACCAGCAACAGGTTAAACAGGCTTGTTTTTATGTGGCGCTGTAAAAAAAGATTCATACAAACTATTTACAGCAAAGTAAATTTTGATTGAGTAATGGTATTGTGATTGAGGTCATAACAGCATCTAAACACCGTTTTAATTGTAATACACTTTGCCTTTTTCTATCAGCAGCGTGCCTTTGTCGTGCAGGTGACGCATAGTACGTATAACGGTTTCTACCCTCAAGCCCGTCATGTTGGCTATTTGCTGCCGGGTAAGTGTTACTTTATTGCATTTGTTACAAATGTTTTTTCTTTTTTCTTTTAAATATTGCAGCAGGAATTGTATGCTGTGCTCAGGATCGTGGTGGGATAGCTCTTTTAGCAGCATAAATTTAAAGCGAAATCTTTCTGTAACCAGCCGGGTAAATTTAAAATGGATGGCAGGCTGCTCTGTTATCAATTGTAAAAATAGCGAACGGTGCAGGCGTATTAATACACAGTCTGTTTCGGCAATTGCACTAGCAGCATATGGCCCATCATCAAAAAGGGGAGGCTCTCCAAAACACTCGCCGGGCTCTATCATATTTTGTAAAAACTCTTTACCCTCCTCATCAATATTTACCCATCGTACGCATCCCTCGGCAAGTTGGTGATAAAAAGTGCAGTACCCGCCTTCTTGAAAAATAATATCGCCGGCATTTACTTTTTTGTAGGTAGCGCCCATTGCAAGCAGTGTATCTATATCAATCATCATAAGCTGATACTTTGATTTTTTGGATGCTCAAAAATATCCGGGCTGTTGCTGAGGGCAGATGATTTTAAAAAGTTCGGGGTATGATTATAGTCATGCCTGTAGTATAAAATTTAAGCACAAGCCATATAAAAAATTGTAAACATGACTGAACGCATAAATCTGCCATATCGGGCAAAGTAAAATTGTGTTGTCAATTTTTTAAAACAAAAAAGTTTCAATTATGAAAAAACTGATCATGCTTTTGTCCGCTGCATTTGTATTTGCAGCTTGTGGCGGAGGCAAAGCAGGAGAGGAAAAGGCAGCTGCCGATCCTTATGATGCCTCTAAAAAAACAGAAGCCACCACTGCCGAAGGCAATCCGTCTTACGATCCAAAAAGAGGCGAGGGCAAGTTTACCAAGGTAGAGGTACCAGCAACGTTGGATGCTGCCATGGCTACCAATGGAGAAAAAACCTATGGGGTAAAATGCAGCAGTTGTCACAAACTAACCGACGAAAAATTAGTAGGCCCGGGTTGGAAGGGTGTATCCAGCCGCAGAACCCCTGAGTGGATCATGAATTTTGTTACCAATACAGATGCCATGTTAAATAAAGATCCCGAGGCGCAGGCCCAATTAGAAATATGCCTGGTGCGTATGCCTAATCAAAATTTAAGTGATGATGAAGCCCGTAGCCTGTACGAGTTTATGCGTAAAAATGATGGGGTAAAATAATTTACAAGTAGCCTTAACGGGTAAATATATATGGATGCTGTATGCAATTACTGCAGCTATGTTTAGCCTCTTTTTTTACAAACAGCAACTACTTACCAACAATAAAAACCAGAATAAAATGAAATATCACAAAACCCTGTTGCCGGTATTATATATAGGTATAGCGGCACTATTTTTTAACGCTTGCAAACCTAAAAATGCAGGTACAGCAGTAACCTCCGGTGCCGCTGCCAAAGCGTATGTAGCACCCGGAAAGTATGACGAGTTTTACAATTTTGTATCCGGTGGCTTTAGTGGGCAAATGGCGGTGTATGGCTTGCCCAGCGGCCGTTTGCTAAGGGTAGTGCCAGTTTTTTCGGTAGACCCGGAAAAAGGATATGGCTATAGCGAAGAAACGAAGCCGATGTTGAATACCTCACACGGGTTTGTACCGTGGGATGATTTGCATCACCCGGAGTTGTCACAAACCAATGGCGAAATTGATGGCCGCTGGGTATTTGGCAATGCCAATAATACACCCCGTGTAGCCCGGATAGATTTGGGCACTTTTCGTACTGCAGAAATTATTGAACTGCCTAACAGTGGTGGCAACCACAGCTCGCCCTTTGCTACAGAAAATACAGAGTATGTAGTAGCGGGTACCCGTTTTAGTGTGCCACCCGATAATGTAAATGGCGATGTGCCTATTAACACCTATAAGCAAAATTTTAAAGGACATATCAGCTTTATCAGTATAGGTAAAGAAGATGGTAAAATGGATATTGCTTTTCAGATACAAACACCCGGCGTAAATTTTGATTTAGCTCGTGCAGGCAAAGACAAATCGCATGGCTGGTTCTTTTTTAGCTGCTATAATACCGAGCAGGCTAATACCTTGCTGGAGGTAAATGCTTCGCAAAAAGATAAAGATTTTATTATGGCTGTTAACTGGAAAAAAGCAGAGGAATATGTAAAAGCCGGCAAGGGCAGAAAACAAGCGGTAAAATATGCCCACAATGTTTACAACGAAAAAACACATACCGCCACCTCCGAAATTAAAACAGAAGTAACCGTGTTAGATGCCAAAGATCTTAAAGATATCTGCTACTTTATTCCCTGCCCCAAATCGCCACATGGATGCGATGTAGACCCCACCGGCCAATACATTGTAGGTAGTGGTAAACTGGCAGCCCTTATACCTGTATTTAGTTTTGATAAAATACAAAAGGCTATTGCCGATAAAGCTTATGCAGGCGATTACGAAGGGATACCTGTAATAAAATACGAGGCCGCATTGTATGGCGAAGTGCAAAAGCCAGGCCTTGGCCCGCTGCATACCGAGTTTGATGGTAAGGGTAATGCCATTACTTCTTTCTTTGTATCAAGCGAATTGGTTAAGTGGAATATAAAAGACTTAAAGGTAATCGACCGGGTGCCCACCTACTATTCTGTTGGTCACTTGTGCATCCCCGGTGGCAATACCCGTAAGCCTAATGCCAAGTACGTAATTGCTTATAATAAAATTACCAAAGATCGCTACCTGCCTACCGGGCCCGAGCTGGCCCAAAGTGCACAGTTGTATGATATTAGTGGCGATAAGATGCAGCTTATACTG
Organism: Bacteroidota bacterium; assembly: GCA_039796475.1. Classification (GTDB taxonomy): domain Bacteria; phylum Bacteroidota; class Bacteroidia; order Chitinophagales; family Chitinophagaceae; genus Ferruginibacter. The sequence goes on from JBDKJT010000006.1 coordinate 17,454, forward strand.
GATTTTCCTACTATTGGCGAGCCCCACTATGCACAGGCAGCACCGGCAGATATTATAAAAAACAGGTCGGTTAAATTTTATAAGATTGAAGAGAATGCCAATGCCTTTGTATCAAAAGGAGAGCCTACTGCCAAAGTGGTAAGAGAAGGCAATAAAGTGCATGTGTACATGACATCAATCCGATCTCACTTTGCACCCGATAATATAGAAGGGGTGAAGGTAGGGGATGAAGTATATTTTCATGTAACTAACCTTGAGCAGGATTGGGATGTGCCGCATGGTTTTGCAGTTAAAGGTGCCAACAATGCTGAGTTACTGATAATGCCCGGCGAAACACAAACACTTAAATGGGTGCCAGACAGAACCGGTATTTTCCCCATGTATTGTACTGATTTTTGTAGTGCACTGCACCAGGAAATGCAGGGCTATGTAAGGGTATCGCCGGCAGGCAGTAATGTGCCGCTTACCTTTAGCACCGGCAAAAATTTGCCTAAGGCAGACAGTGCTGCGGCAGCTAAGCCAGCTGCAGCGGCCGGTAAATAAATAATTAGCTGGCCGGTGAGGTATTGGTGATTTTTTCATCGGCTGGCTTTTTTTAAACACTACCGGCGCAGCCATGCTGCCACCTGCAGTGCGGTACAAGTGTGCGACGCCCCTGCAGCTGAATAGGCTACTGCCGCTGGTAACACCTCAACTAATTACCCAATAATTTTAATCGTTATGAAAAATAAATGGATGCTGATAGCCTGTGCTGCCACCATTATTGCAGCCGGCTGTAACAATACTACCGAAACCAATACTGCAGATACCACCGTGGCTGCCCAACCTGCAGCCGAGGGTGGGCAAGAGGCTGTGCAGGATAATGAGTCTGCAAAGGATGTAGTAAAAGTAGCTGTGGGTTCAAAAGATCACAGCACCTTAGTGGCGGCATTAAAGCAGGCCGAGTTGGTAACGTCGTTATCAAATGCTGGCCCCTTTACGGTGTTTGCGCCTACCAACGATGCGTTTAACAAACTGCCGGCAGGCACCGTAGAGGGATTGATGAAGGCGGATAAAAAAGAAGACCTGCAAAATATTTTGCAATACCATGTTACCGTATCGGCTATTAAAGCAGAAAATTTGCAGGATGGCCAATCGCTGGGTATGGTAAATGGTGATAACGTAACCGTTAGTATAAAGGATGGTAAGGTGGTACTTAATAACAGCGCAACCATTGTGGCATCGGTACCTGCATCTAATGGTATGATACATGTAATTGATGGCGTGCTGCTGCCACCTGCAAAAAAATAAAGTCCCGTTTGTACAAGTACAATATCCAGATTAACCGTACTAAATATTTATTTTGATGAAACAAAAGCTAAGCTCACTTTCACGGCTGCTGCTGCTGCTAGCAGCAGCCGGTTTGGTGGTGGTATTGTACACCCCCATTTGGCGCATCGACCTGGATGCACCACAATACCCCGAAGGATTAAACTTGCAAATACATGCAAATGGATTGAGGGGCAATGTTGATATTATTAACGGGCTCAACCATTATATCGGCATGAAAACATTGCACAACGAAGATTTTTTTGAGTTTACTTTATTGCCCTACATCATTGTTTTTTTTGCAGTGGCTTTTGCTGCAGTGGCATTGTTGGGCAACAGGCGCTGGCTGCATATTTTATTGGCAGGCTTTGTAGGTTTTGGCATTATTGCCATGTACGATTTTTGGAGATGGGAGTATAACTATGGGCACAACCTTGATCCCAATGCTGCGATTGTAGTGCCGGGTATGGCTTACCAACCTCCATTAATTGGCTTTAAGCAACTGCTTAATTTTGGTGCATACTCCATACCAGATATTGGTGGCTGGCTATTTATTGCAGCCGGCGTATTGCTAGTAGCCTGCGTGGTGCTGGAGTGGAAACGGGCTAAGGCAATCTTGGCGCCTGTTACCAGTATACAAACGGTAGCTGCTATTTTAATACTTTGTTTTTTTGCCAGCTGTAGTGCAGGGCCGCAACCTATTAATGCAGGTAAAGACCACTGCTATTTTTGTAAGATGACGATTACCGATACCCGCTATGCAGCAGAAATACTAACCGCCAAGGGCAAAGTATTTAAGTTTGATGATATCCATTGTCTTACCAGTTTTACCAACGCAGCGATGATTGAAAAAAATGAAATAAAAGAGATATACCTGGTAGATTTTGCCGGCAATCATTCATTGATAAAATCAACAGAAAGTTTTTTGCTAAAAGGCGATGCCATCCGCAGCCCCATGAATGGTAATGTAATTGCTTTTAAAAACCACGACAGCCTTAAAAAAACAGCCGACCAGTTGAAGGCACAACAAATAAGCTGGGCCGAATTAAAACCATGAAATACTTTTTATTGATGGTATGCAGTTGCTGCACCTTGCATGGCTCCGGCAAAACCATCCGGGTTGGCCAGCAGCAATCTTATACTACTATTACCGCAGCCTTGGCTGCTGCCGTTGCAGCCGATACAGTGCTGGTGGATGCTGGTGTTTATTTTGAAAAAAACCTGGTGATTAACAAGCCTGTAGTATTAAAAGGGATAGGTTACCCGGTATTGGATGGCGCCAATAAGTACGAAAATGTATCTGTAAAAAGCAGCAACGTAACTGTGGAGGGATTTGTATTGCAGCATACCGGGGTATCCAGTATTGTAGATTATGCCGCAATAAAAATTTATGAAAGCAGAAATGTGTGTATCCTGAATAATATTATAAAAGATGCATTTTTTGGCATTTACTCACAATATGGCACCCGCTGTATTATAAAAGGCAACACACTTACCGCCCGGGCAAAAACTGAGCAGGAAAGCGGCAACGGTATCCATTGCTGGAAGAGTGACAGCATGCAAATAATTGCCAACAATATCAGTGGCCACCGGGATGGTATTTATTTTGAGTTTGTAACCAACTCAGTTATCTGGCGCAATCAATCAGTTAAAAATATCCGCTATGGGCTACACTTTATGTTTAGTAATGATGATGCCTATATTACCAATATTTTTGAAAACAACGGGGCAGGCGTTGCCGTAATGTTTTCTCACGGTGTAAAAATGTTTAACAATTACTTTAAACAAAACTGGGGCGATGCTGCTTATGGAATTTTGCTAAAAGAAATTAACGACAGCTATATAGAGAATAACCATTTTGAAAAAAATACCTCTGCCATTTATGCCGAAGGCGCCAATCGTATTGTACTGCAAAAAAATGTATTTAGTAACAATGGATGGGCATTTAAAATACAAGCCAGCTGTACGGATATAACCCTGCTGCAAAACAATTTTTTGGGCAATACTTTTGATGTTGGCACCAATGGGTCACTGGTACTAAATCAGTTTAATAATAATTACTGGGATAAATACGAGGGCTATGATATTAACAGGGATAAAGTTGGTGATATACCTTACCGGCCTGTAAGTATGTACAGTATGATAGTGGAGAAAAACCCACCCGCTATGATATTGTTTCATAGCCTGATTGTATCACTGATGGATAAATCAGAAAAAATAATACCCAGCCTTACACCAGAAAACCTGGTAGACGAACATCCTTTAATGAAACCATTACCGTTATGATAATTGCCAATAATATCAACAAACAATTTGGAAAATTGAAGGTGCTGGACAATGTAAGTGTTACATGCAATAAGGGTGAGTGTGTGGCCTTAATTGGCCCCAATGGCAGTGGTAAAACAACTTTTATTAAAGCGATACTGGGCATGGTGGTTTGCGATAGTGGCTTTATCACATTTAATGGTAATAATATTTTGCATAATTGGCAATACCGCTCCCGTATTGGCTATATGCCCCAAATTGGCCGCTATCCAGATAATATGACGATAGGCCAGCTGCTGGATATGATGAAAGATATAAGGCAACAAAAAAACAGTCCGCTTGACGAAGAACTAATTATGCAGTTTGAGCTGCAAAAATTATTGGATAAACGCATGCGTACCTTATCGGGTGGTACCCGGCAAAAGGTGAGTGCCTCACTGGCATTTTTGTTTAACCCCGATGTGTTGATACTGGATGAGCCCACTGCAGGGCTTGATCCGGTGGCTACAGAAATACTCAAAAAAAAGATAGTAACCGAAAAAGCAAAGGGTAAGCTGGTATTAATTACCTCACATATTTTAAGCGAACTAGACGACCTTGTTACCCAGGTAATTTATATGCAGGATGGCCGCTTGGTATTTCATAAAAGCATTGAGGCCCTGCGGCAACATACCGGGCAACAAAAACTATCCGGTGCTATTGCAGCAGTAATGCTTAAAAATAAATAGCATGAAAAAAATAATTAAATACGTCATCTTAGATATTTTACGAAACCGTATTATACTGGCTTATACCTTTTTTTTGCTGGTATTATCGCTGAGTATTTTTAACCTGGAAGATAGCAGTGCCAAGGGCATACTAAGCCTGCTGAATATAGTGTTGATTATTGTGCCATTGGTAAGTATCTTGTTTGCGGCTATATATGTGTATAACAGTGCTGAGTTTTTAGAGTTACTGGTAAGCCAGCCACTAAAACGACAAACTATTTGGCTTAGCATGTTTACCGGGGTAGCGTTTTCGCTATTGCTGTCTTTTTTTGTTGGGGTGGGCCTTCCGGTTATGCTGTATGAGTTTTCGGCCACCGGCCTTAGTTTGCTAATTTCTGGCTTATTGCTTACCATTATTTTTGTGGCTATAGCCCTGCTGGCAGCCGTTAAAATAAGAGATAAGGCTCGTGGTATTGGTGCGGTAATATTATTGTGGCTGTATTTTTCTTTATTGTTTGATGGCTTGGTATTGTTTATCCTTTTTCAGTTTGCAGATTATCCCCTGGAAAAAGCAATGGTGGGGGTTGCTGCCCTCAACCCCATCGATTTAAGCAGGATAATGGTGCTGCTAAAAATGGATATATCTGCCATGATGGGGTATACAGGAGCAGTATTTAAAGACTTTTTCGGTACAGTACCGGGTATTATTTGCAGCTTATTGGTATTAATCATTTGGGTGGTACTGCCGGCATGGTTTTCTGTTCGTATTTTTAAACACAAAGACCTGTAAAACGAGTAAATGAAAAAAGATTTAGAACAAAGAGCTGATATAGAATTACTCATCACCCGCTTTTATGATAAGGTTATTGCAGATGATGTTATCGGCTATATATTTAATGATATTGCTAAGGTAAACTGGCCCAAACACCTGCCTGTTATGTTTGACTTTTGGGAGAATGTATTGTTTTTTACAGGCAAGTACGAGGGTAATCCTATGACGGTGCACCAGCACCTGCACCGGGTGGTACCACTTACCAAAGCGCATTTTGATCGTTGGTACCAATTGTTTTCTCAAACGGTAGATGAATTGTTTGAGGGTAATAATGCCATCCTTGCTAAACAAAGGGCATTAAGTATTGCCACTATTATGCAACTAAAAATTATACAGCCCTTGTCGTAATAATCGGTTGTATAGCCATATTGGATATTGAGCTTTTCCCCCCAACTTGCCTATCGGGCAAGCCTCCCGGCTAGCGTAGCTAATGCAGTAAAAATGGTAGTAAAATCAGTAATTTGTGTAAGTGTATGCCGCTTTAACAGGTTTACCTTTGCACCGTTTACCAAAAAAAATATTCATGCGATTTTACCGTTTTTTATTGTTGGTGTTTTTTATTAGTGCCGGCACTGCAATGGCCCAGTCAAAAGATAGTACTGCCCGGGTAACCGTTTTTTCTGGTTCGTTGGGTATCACCAATAATGGCATCTCTATCATTCCTACATTTTCACTTAATAAGCCGGCAGCGGTGGTGTTGCTTTCGTGGCGAAAAAACAGGTTTAGTTTTGAGCCTGATATACGTATTGCCAGTAATTTAAAAAGGGGTAGTGCTGTTTTTTGGTTGCGGTATAAATTAATAAACAGCAGTAAGTTTACCCTTAGGGTAGGTACACATCCCGCCGTTAATTTTACCAACCGTATTGTTACAAGCGGCGGTATTACCAGCGAGGTGGTACTGGCACGCCGCTATATTGCCAGCGAAATTGTACCCAACTATTTCATCAATAAAAACTGGACGGTGGGCTTTTATTACCTGCAGGCAAATGGCTTTCAAAAAGAGGGCCCACACACCACCCATTTTATCACCTTTAATACCAATATTTCTCATATCAACCTGGGTGCCGGTTTTGATTTACAGCTAAGCCCCGCCGTATATTATTTAAAGTTGGATGATACCGATGGCAAATATTTTACCGCTACCGCTAACCTGGCTAAAAAAGGGGTGCCTTTAGTGCTGCAATCTACCATCAATAAAACTTTTACCTCTAATATCGCAGGCAACAAAGATTTTTTGTGGAATGTTACGCTTAGCTATTACTTCAGTAAAAAAATGGCCCGGGTAAAATAACCATATAACTTTTTTGTACAATTAGCATACAGCTACAAAGGCAAACCAACTTCTTTATTGGAATGAGGCTTTTTTTAAGTACAAGTTTGCTTATTGTTTCAATAGCGTTGTATGCGATGGCATGTAAAAAAAATGGCCTGCTTACCGCCTGGGATTATTGGGCTTGTTAAACATGGAGAGCATGGCCAGCACCCGGGCTTCTGTATCTACCTCATCTAGTATACTGCAAAGTTTTACTGCTTCCACTTTTGATAGTACCAGGCAAAATTTACTCCCCGGGGTAGGTATTACAATACATTTGCTGTTAGGTAAAAGGGCTGCATCCGGCTCCTGGCATTTGTAGTATACCAGCTGGCAAAATTTTTCAAACTCATTTTGCGTAAGCGATAGCATGGTGCTAATAAATGCCAGTTGGTAGTGGCCACATTGTTTGCACCTTACCACATAGCCATCATCATCAAAATAAAGCGATTCAAATTCACACATGGGTTAATTGTTTATACAAACTTCACCGTTGTGTGTTGGCTGTGCAACTGCAAGCGGGAAAAAATGTTTTCGCAAAAAGGAACAATGCCGCAGCATGGAGCGATACAGGTGTAGCAGGTTATTGCAATTGATATTACATTTATAAAAAAAATCTGCCTGCGTATGATTACAAAATTAAAACCCACCAGTATCCAAGCTTATATACATGCTGCTCCGGCTGAGCTGCAAGAGCGTTTGTGGCAGTTGCATTTTTGTATCACCAAAGCAGCGCCAGCCGCAGCAGCAGCATTAAAGTGGAATATGCCTGCCTATTCATATCAAAAAATACTGGTAACCTTTGCTGTATTTAAAAACCACACGGGTTTTTACCCAATGGCTGCCGTTATTAAACATTTTTCAAAAGAGTTGGCAGCTTATAAAACCGCCGAGGGTTCTGTGCAGTTTCCGCACAGCCAACCATTGCCGTTGGCTTTAATTAGCAAAATGGTAAAGTACCGGGTAAAAGAAAGTAAGGATGGTACAATCCAGTGGCGATCGTAATTTACTGCGGCCATCGCTATTTTTATGAATGAGGTATTATTGTAAAAACGATTAAATCATTTATATGCAACGCATCAATCCATATTTAACCTTTGCCGGAAATTGCAGGCAGGCCATGAATTTTTATAAAGCCTGTATTGGTGGGGAGCTTTCTGTAATAGTAGTAGGCGAATCGCCGGTGGCTGGCCAGGTACCGGCCAATATGCAGCAGCAACTGTTGCATGCACATTTAATAACTGGTAATGTAGAGATAATGGCTACCGATATGCGGCCAGTGCCGATGCAACCCGGCAATGATGTGCATCTTTGTCTTATCTGCAATGATGAGGCAGAACTGCGTCATTTATTTAGCTTGCTTGTGGAAGGCGGCAATATTAACCAGCCCATTCAAAAAATGTTTTTTGGCTGGATAGGTGTGTTAACCGATCAGTTTGGTAAACGCTGGATACTGGAATGTGGCGAGGAGGCTGCATAAGTAAGTGTTTTTTATAAAAATCAGTAACCAACTGCATTTTTTTGCTTGCCGGCCATTGGTAGCAATGGCGGTATAGCTCCATAGCCGGTTATGATTTAGTATGTACGATTTTAGCGAAAAAACAGCATTGCCTCTGCCTGAAATTTTATAATTAGCCCTTGTTATTTGTGCAGCTATCAGTACCAAATATTTGTCTGTGTTTAAACAAATTATAGCTGTATTTTTTTGTTCTCTTCTTTTTTTGATAATAATTTGTGCGTTCAGTTTGGCAAAACATATAAACTACACATTATGAGAAAAATTGCATCAATCACACTCGTGCTGGTCTTGTGCACTTGTTCCTTTGTATTGGCACAAACAACCATCACCGGCAAAGTTACCGATTCAAAGTCTGGCGATGCGGTAGCCAATGCATCCATCCAGGTAAAGGGTACCTCTATTGGTACCACTACCGATGCTGCTGGTAGCTATCGGTTAACGCTACCGCAAGATGCTGCACTATTGCAGGTGTCTTCTGTTGGCTATACCAGTAAAGAGGTTAGCGTAGCTGGCCCGGTTGTAAATGTTTTATTGGTATCAAGCGGCACCAAAAACCTCGACGAAATTGTGGTGGTGGGCTATGGTACTAAAATTAAAAAAGACCTTACCGGTAACATCGCTAAAGTAAAAGGCAGCGATGTACAAAACATGCCGGTATCTAACTTTAACCAGGCATTGCAGGGCAGGGCTGCCGGCGTTTTTGTAGAAGCTAATAATGGTAAAGTAGGCGAGGGCGTTAAAATACTTATTCGTGGCTCGGGTTCTATATCCGCCTCTAATAGCCCATTGTATGTAATTGATGGGGTACCCATTAGCACCAGCACAGGCTCGGGCAATGCATTGGCAGATATCAATTTTAACGATGTAGAATCGTTTGATATTTTAAAAGATGCCTCTGCCGCGGCCATCTATGGCTCAAGGGCTGCCAATGGGGTAGTACTTATTACCACCAAAAAAGGGCGCATGGGTAAAACCAGCTTCCAGGTAAATACACAGTATGGCTTTAATAAACCTACCCACCTTCGTGGATTTTTAAATGCACAAGAGTTTGTAGACTTGTTAAGAGAAGCAGCCATCAATAGCGATAATATTGATGGGGTTGATCCGCTTGATCCGGGGCAATACAGCGGATCGTGGCTGCAGTTTGCAGAAAGAAGGCTCACCCGCTACTCGGGTTGGAGCGATTGGAGAACATTGCAAACAAACACCAATTGGGAGAAACTTGCATTTAATGATGATGCCAGCACTGCTGCAGTAGATATTTCTGCCTCTGGTGGTACAGATAAAACAAAGTTTTATACCAGCCTGTCTTACACCAAGCAAGATGGTATTTTGATTGGCAATACATTTAAAAGATTCTCTGCAAGGCTTAATTTGGAGCAAGCTGTTTCAGAAAAATTTAAGTTGGGTATCAATATGGCCATTTCTCAATCTACCAGCGGCCGGGTACCTAACGATAACGAGTTTTCTACTCCCATGCAAATTGTAGCATTGTCTCCCATCACTCCTTTAAGAGACCTTGATGGTAATGTGTACAATTCGCCTACAACTACCTACAGTAATCCTTATGTTGATTTTGTAGATGGCAAATATAAGTCGGTTACTTACCGCAATATTGGTAATGTTTTTGGTCAATTTAATTTTACCCCTTCGTTGTTTTTCCGCTCTGAGTTTGGGGTAGATATACAAAACCAAAACGACGACCAGTTTTATGGCTTTAATACCACTTATGGCGATGGCTCTAACGGTTATGGTCAATCAGATTGGTTTAAAGGTTTAGATTATAACCTCAACAACTACCTTACTTATAAAAAGAAATCAGGGCTTAATCATGATATTGAAGCGGTATTAGGCATGTCTTATCAAAAATACAATACCGTATTTGCCAATGTATTTGGAGAGCAATTTCCGGTTGAGCAATTACAAAAGTTGGCCAGTGCCGGTGTAATTAAAGGAGGTACTTCCAGGGAAAGCAATTCATCCTTCCTCTCTTATTTTGCCCGTGCCAACTATAAGTATAATAACAAATTCTTGTTGTCTTTAAGTGGCCGTATAGATGGTTCATCTGTATTTGGTGCAGATAGCCGCTTTGGTTTTTTCCCCGCTGTGTCTGCCGGATGGATTATCAGCGAAGAGAATTTTTTAGCCAATTCAGGCTTTCTTAGTTTCTTAAAATTAAGAGGTAGTTGGGGGCTTACAGGTAATGCCGATGGCTTTGGCGAGTTTGCACACCTTGGCTTGTGGAGCGGTTCTTCTTACAATGGTACCGGTGGCCTGGTATCTACACAATTGGCCAACCCCGATTTAAGATGGGAAAAATCAAACCAGGTAGATATTGGTATCGATTTTGGATTTTTGAAAAACAGGATTAGTGGTGAAATTGATTTTTACCGCAGAAAAACAGATGACCTTATTTACAATGTACCCGTAACCTCATCTGCAGGTTATACCAATAAAATTGTAAATATTGGCGCCATGGAAAACAAGGGAATTGAAATTGTGCTAAACTCTGATAATATCATCACCCGATCTTTTAAATGGTCTACCAACCTAAATATTTCTATTAACCGAAATAAAGTATTAAAGCTGGATGGCGATCAAACCACCATACCGGGTAATGATGGCCGTTATCTTAACTCGTTAATTGTTGGCGAATCAATCGGTGTGTTTTACGGTCCCAAATATGCAGGTGTAGACCCCGACAATGGAGATGCCCTGTTTTTTTTACCCGACGGAAAAACCACTACCAACTCGTATAACGATGCTGGAAATTTTGTAGTAGGCAACCCTAACCCCAAGTTAATTGCTGGTTTTGGCAATACGCTTAATTATAAAGGGGTAGAGCTTTCGTTTTTGTTTCAGGGCGTATTTGGCAACCAGGTACAAAATGGTGCTGGTGGATTTATGACGGCAGGTTTTGACTGGTTTGATAACCAAACAAGAGACCAGCTTAACCGCTGGCAAAAACCCGGTGATATTACCGATGTGCCCCAGTTGCGCCTGGGTGGATATGGCTCAGATGGTATACAGGCATCCAGCAGGTATATATATGATGCAGATTATATCAGGCTAAAAAATATTACGCTGGCTTACAACCTGCCGTCATCAGTTTTACGGCATGTAAAATTATCCACTGCTAAGTTGTATATAACAGGTGTAAACCTGCTTACAATTACCGATTACCCGGGATGGGATCCGGAAGTAAATACTGATTACAGGGCTGGCAACCGAAACCAGGGATCTGATTTTTACGCAGCACCTCAAATCAAAAATATTTCTGTGGGATTAAATATTGGCTTTTAATTAAAGCCAGTAACTGCAACGGTCACCCATTTTAGAAACAAAACAATTAGTAAAATGAAAAAGATATTTTTTATACTCATGCTTCCAGCAGTACTGTTTACTGCCTGCTCAAAGGAGTTGGATATAAATCCAACCCAAAGCGTAAATGAAGACTTTGTTTTTTCAACTGATGCCAATATTAAGGCAGCCCTTAATGGTGCTTACGATGTGGTAAGCAGCGCCGATCTTGAAGGCGGCAACCTGCAATTATATGCCGAGTTGTTAGGTGCCAATGGCGAAATATCTTGGGTAGGTACTTTTAATGAGCCCGATGAAATTTTTAATAAATCTATCATTACTACCAACAGTTTTGTAAGAGATACTTGGTCGGCCGCTTACCGTGCTATCAATATTTGTAATAATATTATTGCCAATATTAACGTGGTAAATGAGGGGGATAGAGACAGGGTAAAAGGGGAGGCATTGTTTTTAAGAGGGCTGATGTATTTTGAGTTGGTAAAATTATACGGTAAGCCGTATAGTGCTGGTAACGCCGCCACTAATCTTGGGGTGCAAATAGTAACCGTACCTACCGTAAATGGCGAAATTACCGAGGTGCAAAATGTAGCACGCAGTACAGTAGCACAAACCTACGAGCAAGTGATAAGCGATTTAAGCAGCTCCAAAAATTTGATGGGAGAAGATATAGGTGTGTATGCTGGTAAATATACTGCTGCCGCTATCTTATCGAGGGTATACCTGCAAATGGGTGATTATACTAAGGCAAGAGACGAGGCCAATGATGTAATTGAAAACGCCGGTGCCGGCCTGGAAGAATTGTACAGCAAAGCATTTAATAATACCTCACCCTCTGCCGAAGATATTTTTGTATTACCCGTTACAGCACAAGATGGTGCTAACGATTTGCATACTTACTGGTCAATTGCCGATTTTGGTGCCAGAGATGGCGATGTAGAAATAAACCAAAATCACTTTGACCTGTATGATGCGGCAGATGCAAGGCTGGCACTTTTTTACGATTACGGAGGTGGGTATGTTTACAGCGGCAAATGGTTGCAGCAATATAAATATATACCACTGGTACGTTTAGCCGAAATGTATTTAACCCGTGCGGAGGCAAATTTTAGGTTAGGTACTGCTACTGGTGCAGCCGCACTGGCGGATGTAAATATGGTGCATGAAAGAGCAGGGCTGCCAGCCTTAACAGCCCTTACACTGGATGACATTATTTTAGAGCGCCACCTGGAGTTAGCCCATGAGGGCCAGCGGATACATGATATCAAAAGGTTAAAACAAACCGCTGATGGTTTTGCGTACGACGCCAACGAGCTGGTGTTTCCAATACCACAAAGAGATGTGGATGCCGTAGGCCCAAGCATACTGGTGCAAAACCCTGGCTATTAATAACACAACTGCTTTACATAAAAACAAATCAAAAGCCTGCGGTATACCGCAGGCTTTTGATTTGTAAATAGGGTCCCGCCGGGCAAAAACACAATCACTCTTTAGTGGCCAGGTAATTATAATCTTCCATCAGTTTTTCTAAAAAATCCAGTGCATACATATTGCTGGATATGCCCAGCACCTCCTGCACTTTGCCCGCCACCCGGTTAACCATATCGTACTGGTTACTTTTTTTGCTTTGTTCAATTACATTTTTTACCGTGTTAATATCCCGGTCGCTCAGCCGCATTACCTCCGGAAAACTCACCTGGTAATCAGTTTTTACATATTGAAAAATGGTGTCGTGTACCGTTAATGCAGAGCGGGTGTTTACCACTACCGTGCCTGCAGCCATATCGCCCAGCCGCTGGCTTTTGCCAGATGCCGCCATTATAATAACTGCCGTAAACCCACCAAGCATCAACACGCCAATACCCCAAAAAATATTACCCTGAAAAAATGAACTGATAATAAACCCCCACTCGTAAAAGCGAAGAAACCATCGCAGCAGGTATTGGCCCAGCGTAGGCTCGGCACCATCTAGGCTTACCACTTTTATATGCATTATTCTTTTACCCACGGTTTGTCCGCCCATGAGTACCTCGCTTGCCAACATGTAAAATAGCACCGGCAGCAATATTACCAGCAGCACAAAGCCAATACCGCCCTCGCCAATATTTAGTGCGCCAAATAGCAGGTACAGCATACTTACTACGTAAAAAAAGATCAGTAAAAAATCAACGAGGTAAGCCAGTATCCTTTTATGAAACTCAGCAATTTCAAACTCAATATCTATATTAAATGGGGTAGCTATTTGTATTATTGGCATAGTACAAATTAACTCATTTTTGGTCATACAGCCTTGGCCAATTGGCAGGTGGTTGGGCACTTATCCTTACAAAATGAAGGGATGCCCTTATTTTAATAACCGTTATAATAGATTAAACCCTGCTGATTTTTTGATGGATTATTTCTTTATTTTTAACACATGCGTGAAGGAATGTTTATTAAAAAGAATGTGGATAAATGGAACAGGTATCAGCACGAAAAAACCGACGACCCTGATGAAACAGCAGAAAGATTTATCACCCTCGTAGACGATCTTAGTTACGCTAAAACTTTTTATCCGCAAAGCAAGGCCACCCGGTGGATAAATGGTATTGCCGCCGGTATTTACCTCAATATTTATAAAAATAAAAAAGAAAAGTACAGCCGGGTTTTTACATTTTGGAAGTACGATCTGCCCTTTATTTTTAAAAAACATCACCGGGTATTATTGTTTACTTTTTTGCTTTTTGTATCCTTTGTATTTATTGGTGTATTTAGTGCAATTAAAGATGAAGGCTTTATACGGGGTGTGCTGGGTGATGGATATGTGGATATGACTGAAGAAAATATTGCGAAAGGCGATCCCTTTGGCGTATACAAAAGCAACAACCCCTTTACCATGTTTGTGTGGATTGCCATTAATAATATTTATGTGGCTTTTTTAATGGTAATTGGAGGCTTAGCAGCCGGCGCAGGCACGCTGTATGTAATGTGGAATAATGGGCTGATGCTGGGCTGCTTTCAATACATGTTTTTTGCCAAACAACTCGGTATAAAATCGGTGATGGTAATTTGGATACATGGCACCCTGGAAATTTTGGCGCTGGTGATTGCCTCGGCTGCTGGCTTTATCATTGCCAACAGTATACTCTTTCCCGGTACTTACAGCAGAAAATTATCTTTAAAATATGGTATAAAAGATGCACTAAAAGTAATGCTTGTGTTAATACCTGTTTTTATCATAGCGGCTTTTTTAGAAAGCTATATTACACACCTGATGAGTAATACCTACGATAAAGATAGCAACCAGGGCTTGCCCGTTTGGGCCAGTGCAGGCATACTGGCACTATCTCTACTATTTATAGTTTGGTATTTTATTATTTACCCCATACGCCTGCATAAAAAAATGGCTGGCACAAAACTGTAACAGGGCAATATACTATGCGTTTGCAGGTAACGATACTATCATTATTAATACTGCTGGGTGCTGGCACACCATTAAGTGCCCAGCAACAAAAAAACTATGTATACCAGGATACGTCCCTTCTATACCAGGAGGCTCCGGCTACAGAGGCAAGCGCTGAAACAGATACAGATGCCGACCCTGGTATTACAAGTACCGATACCAGTGAAGATGAAGGTATTATTTATTATATCGATACCGTATTACACCCCAATGGTATCTTGCTTTCAAAAGATTCTGTAATGCAATTGCGTAATAGCAAGCCTTATCAATATGTTCATAATTTAGATAGTGTACTAAAGCAGATGCAAAAAGAGGCACAGGCTCAAGCCAGCAACCTGCAGCAAAACGATTCATCCTGGCTGGATGATTTACTAAGCGCAGGCTTAACCAAAGTGTTTTTTTGGTCGCTGGCAATATTCTTTATCATCTTTATCGTATCAAGATTGTTTATTACCAAAGGTTTTTTCCAGGGGCGTACAGCAAGAGCAACAGTAGCCATTGTTGGCGAAGACGAAGCCGCCTTACACGGCACACAGGATTATGATAAACATATTTCGGCAGCCATTGCAATGGGCAACTATCGGCTTGCTACCCGGTACCTGTACCTGCAAAGCCTGCAGCACCTGGCCCAAGAGGGCGCACTCGTATTAATGGCAGATAAAACCAATGCACAATACCTGCAAGAGCTGGCTGGTAAAGTATGGCATCCACATTTTGCGCTGCTTACACGTAACTACGAGTATATATGGTATGGCGGATTTAATATTGATGCAGCAGGCTTTGCAAAACTGCAACAACAATTTAAACAATTAAATAACCAGGTAAAACAAAGTTGATTAACCGATTATTATATCATAGCTGCTTGCTGTTTGCATGTATTTTAGTTGCCTGCTCGGGCAAAAATAAGCTGCCTTCTTTTAAAGAAACCTATGCCTACAATGATAAAAATCCTTTTGGCACACAGGTAATGTACCAGCAACTCAACCAGTTTTTTTATCACAACGATGTAAAGGTTAGAAAAACAAACCTGCAAAAAACCTTTAGTGGCAATTACGATACCGGGGCTGTATACATATCGGTAAGTAAAAATTTTTTCCTCAGCACCGATGAGGTAAATAGTATGCTCAGCTTTGTTAGCAATGGCAATACCATGTTTATTGCCAGCCATGCCATTGATACACTGCTGTTAAAAGAGCTGGATATAACAATGGGCCAACAAAGTTTTTTTGAAGAGGATGCAATTAGCAGTTTACAACAAACGGCTGTAAAGCTGCTGCCAGCCCACTACAGCGGCGATAGCACTTATGGTTATTTCTATCTGCCTTTTAAAAATTATTTTGAGCATTACCCTAACGAAAGGTTGCATGTATTAGGTAAAAACGAAAATGGCAGTACTAATTTTATTGTATTGTTTTATGGCAAAGGCAGGATATACCTGCACAGCGAGCCAAGGGCTTTTAGTAATTACTTTTTATTAAAAAACAATAATTATCAATACCTGCAGCAGGTAGTAAGTTTTATGCCATCGGTACCCGAGCATTATTATTGGGATGATTTTTACAATAAGCGAAACCGGCCGGTATCAGGCAATCAACAAAAAAAAGGGCTGGCCGTTTTATTACAATACCCGGCAATGGCCTGGGCTTTTGGCCTGGTAGTGTCGCTGCTGTTATTGTTTATTTTATTTGATGGTAAACGCCGGCAACGAATAATAAAACCGCTGCCGCCCAACATCAATACATCTGTAGCATTTACCCAAACCGTAAGCCGCCTTTACCTGCAAAAAAAAGACAATAGAAATATTGCCGATAAAATGATTACTTATTTTGCCGAGCAGTTACGCAACCAGTATTTTATAAATATCGGACAAGTAAGCAATGAAGCAATGGATGTACTTAGCCGTAAAAGCAATGTACCCATTACAGAGGTTAAAAAATTGTTTGGCAGCATTGCAGCGGTGCAGCAAACATACGATGTTACCGATCAGCAATTATTAAAGCTTAACCAGCAAATTGAAAATTTTTATAAACACAAAAAATAATGGAAGAAAACATTTTTGAGCAACGGGTAGATCTGTCGGTATTGCACAATGGCATGCAACGCATCCGTACCGAGTTGGGCAAGGTAATAGCCGGACAACACAAAATGCTGGACTTAATTTTAATAGGCTTGCTATGTGATGGACACA
The DNA here is from genome assembly GCA_039796475.1 of Bacteroidota bacterium. GTDB lineage: Bacteria > Bacteroidota > Bacteroidia > Chitinophagales > Chitinophagaceae > Ferruginibacter. The sequence goes on from JBDKJT010000006.1 coordinate 34,345, forward strand.
TACTGATAGAAGGTGTGCCCGGTGTAGCCAAAACATTAACTGCCAAGCTGGTGGCAAGGGTGATAGATGTTGATTTTTCCAGGATACAGTTTACCCCCGATTTGATGCCTAGTGATGTGGTAGGCACCAGTGTGTACAATAGTAAGGAGGGAATATTTAGCTTTAAGGCCGGCCCAGTGTTTAGTAATATTATTTTAATTGATGAAATAAACAGGGCGCCTGCCAAAACGCAGGCTGCGTTGTTTGAAGTAATGGAAGAACGGCAAGTAACAGTAGATGGTACCACACATGAAATGCGGTATCCATTTATTATACTGGCTACGCAAAACCCAATAGAGCAGGAGGGTACCTATCGATTGCCCGAAGCACAGTTAGACAGGTTCTTATTTAAAATAGATGTGCAGTATCCTACCCTGCAAGAAGAGATTGCCATACTAAACGGGCAGCATGGCCGTACACAGGCCGAGCTGGTGGCGCAAATGAATACGATACTTTCTCCGGCAGATATACGGCATTTTAGATCATTGGTGCAAGCCGTAATGGTAGAGCCAAAATTGGTGGAGTTTATTGCCCGTATTGTTTTTGAAACACGTAACAATCCGGCGCTTTACCTGGGTGCATCGCCCCGGGCATCGCTGGCTTTACTCAGATCAGCAAAAGCTAACGCCGCTATTAAGGGCCGTGATTTTGTAACACCCGACGACATTAAAGAAATGGCCACCCCTGTATTGCGGCATCGCATTATACTTACACCCGAAAAAGAAATGGAGGGTATATCGCCAGATGAACTGATTGAAAATATTTTAAAATCGGTAGAAGTGCCTCGTTGATAAAATACCTCCATTGCTGTATATGAATTTTTTTAAAAAATATATTGGCGATTTGTTTTTAACCACCCGCTTTTATGTGGTGATGGGTGTGTGTGCAGCATTGTTTGTAGTGGCGTTTTATTACCCACCTTTCTTTATTGTACCAAGGGTATTGTTTTACCTGCTGCTGGTACTGGCTTTGGTAGATTATCTTTTTTTATTTGTATTGGGTAAAGCGCCGCATGCCAAACGCATACTGGCCGACAGGCTAAGCAATGGCGATGAAAATAAAGTGATGGTAACTGTTATAAACTACATGCCTTTTGCCGTACAAGTGGAGTTGATAGATGAGTTGCCCGAACAGTTTCAACAACGCAACAGCCTGCTTACAGCAGATTTTAAAGCAAGACAACAAAAAAAACTGCTATACAGCATCCGGCCCACCGAAAGAGGTGAATACCATTTTGGGGATTTAATATTGTTTGTTCGTTCGGGCTTACGCCTGCTTACCCGCCGCCACCGGGTGCCTGCATCGGTTATGGTGCCGGTGTATCCATCCTTTATGCAAATGCGTAAATACCAATTACTGTCGGCCACCACTATCCAAAGTGAGCAAGGCAGCAAGCGCATGCGTAAAATTGGCCACAGTATGGAGTTTGAACAAATAAAGGAATATGTTGCTGGAGACGATATTCGTACCATTAACTGGAAGGCCACTGCCCGTAAAAATTCGTTGATGGTAAACAACTATACCGACGAAAAAAGCCAGCAAGTATATTGTATTATTGATAAAGGGCGGTTAATGAAAATGCCTTTTAATAAATTAAGCCTGCTGGATTATGCCATTAACAGTACACTTGTATTAAGTAGTGTAGCCTTGCAAAAGCAAGATAAAATGGGCTTGCTTACTTTTTCTAATAAAATGGGCACCATGCTGGCGGCTGATAACCGGCCTGTGCAAATGGCCAACCTGCTGCAACAGCTGTACAACCAGGAAACCGCATTTTTAGAAAGTGATTTTGAGATGTTGTACATGCAAATACGCAGTCGTATCAAGCAACGCAGCCTGCTCGTGTTGTTTACCAATTTTGAATCACTTGCCGGCCTTAAACGTCAAATGCCTTACCTGCGTTCAATAGCCCGGCACCATTTACTGCTGGTGGTGTTTTTTGAAAACTCTGAGTTAACTGCCCTGGCTGGCAACACCGCTGCCGACCTGGAGCAGGTATATCTTAAAACCATTACAGAAAAATTTGCGTACGAAAAAAGGCTTATCGTAAAAGAGTTAATGAAGTACGGTATCCTCTCTATACTTACCCCGCCTGAAAAATTAACCATTAACAGCATCAACAAATACCTTGAGCTAAAGGCAAGGCAAGCCACCTGACAAAGCCATTCAGTTAAATGCTGCTGTTGTATAATAAGCCGTGTAAGCAGCTACTTGTTTATCTTTGCCAAAATACATTTACTTGGCAAAAAAAGAAACATACCGGCAACGATACACACAAAAACTGGCTGCAGCTGGCGAGGCTATACCTGCTGCCATGCAGCATACTGCAAAAACACCCATCAATCCTGATGTGCAACAAGCTTACCTGGAGGGTAAAGTAATTTTGATAGATAAACCCCTGCACTGGACCTCGTTTGATGTGGTAAGAAAATTGCGAAACCTGCTGCAAATAAAAAAGATAGGCCACGCCGGTACCCTGGATCCGTTGGCTACGGGTTTACTGATAGTATGTACCGGAAAGTTTACCAAAAAAATAAACGAGTATATGGCACAGGAAAAAAAATATACTGGCCATATTACTTTAGGGGCTGTAACACCTACTTACGATTTAGAAAGCGAGCCACAAGATTTTAAAGACTATACAGCTATCGATAACAGTAAATTGGCTGCAGCAGCACTGGCTTTTACTGGCGATATACAACAGTACCCACCGGTATATTCGGCTATAAAAAAAGATGGGGTGGCTTTGTATGAGCTGGCCCGCCGGGGCGAAGATGTTGACCTTAAAGCAAGGCCAGTACATATTCAATCGTTTAGCATGACTGCTGTAAACCTGCCCGTGGTTGAGTTTGAGGTTGTATGCTCTACAGGTACTTATATCCGAAGCCTGGCGCATGATGTTGGAAAATTGCTGGGATGTGGCGCTCACCTTAGCAGCCTGCGGCGTACGGCCATTGGCAATTTTAGCACCGCCGATGCAGTAACGATGGAATCATTTGAAGCCATGCTTAAAAATAGCGAAGCTTTGTAAACACTAACAGTACAGGCTGGCCGCTAAAAAGGGTAACTTAACCCGATAGAAAAATTCATGTTTTCGTAGCGCCAGCGTTTATACACATTATCTGGCCCACGGCTAAATAATTTTTTAAATAAATCATCAAAGCCTACCGAAGGTGCTTTCCAGCCATTGTTTTCCTCCAGGTCGGGCCGCTTAAACCTAAAGCCAATATCAAAGCGGAGTAAAACATAGTTAAAGTCAAACCGCAGGCCCGTGCCCAATGTTACCCCCAATTGCTGGTAAAGATTTTTAAATTTAAACTGGGTGCTGTCAAATCCTCCGCCCGGGTTGGTGTTTTTATAATTCCAGATATTACCAATATCTGCAAAAGCGGCCCATTTAAGGGTAAGCGAATTAGGAATGATTTGAAAAAGATTTTTACGGTATTCAATATTTGCCTCCAGCCTTATATCTCCGGTACGATCACTAAAGGTACGTTCATCAAAACCGGGCAGCGATTTGCTACCCGGACCAATACCCCGGATAGGCCAGGCCCTCATACTATTGGGCCCTCCACCAAAGTATTGTTTAAAAAAGGGCAGGGTTGTATCTTTTTTACCAACGGGTATACCCCAGCCGCCAAAGAGCCGGATAGAAAGAGATGAATTTTTATTGTTGATGGTGTAAATTTTTTCAACATCCACCTTTAAAAACTTACGCAAGGTTTTGTTTAAAAAACCAATTTTATTTAGTGGAAAAGCAAAGTATAAAAGTGCGCCAGACTCCTCCAGGTTTACCTTAAAAACGCTTACGATATTGGGATGTTTGGGTAACACATTTGTTACGGTAAGCCCAACGGTAGACCCCATCACCAATGCTGTATTAAAGGAATAGCGCAGGTAGGGGTTTTTTTCAAGTGTTGAATCAAACACTGCCGTACGGCCGTACAGGTTACTGTACTCAATACTTAAAGGTTTAACGGTAAGCGATACCCTTGGGCTAAAATTAAATTCGTAGCCCATGGCAAAACCCAGTGAAAACAATTTAAACAATCCAATACGGTTGGCATTGGAAATATTAGCGCTAAAAATGGTTTGGTCGGATATTAGTTTTCGTTCATCCACCCATTTAAAAGGCCATAGCAATTTGGGCAGGGCCAGTGTGTTGGTATAGCTCAACTCGTTGGAGTTAATAAACTGCTCACTGCTTGGCCTTGCATTTAAGTTAAGCTCTACACCAGCCCTTAGGGCATGCGTCATTTTAATGGCTTCCCTGCCCAGGTTTCTATTTTGTAACGAAAGGTTGCCCGAAAAGCCGAGCAGGTTACCGGCATTTACAATACTTGCATTATTGGCATTGGTATTGGCCGAATAGCTGGCTTCAATATTTGCCTCAAAACCATATTTTTTGGCTGGTATTAGCTGTATCACCATGTCAAGCAGGCCACTGCTGTCTTTTACTTCTCTTACCAGTATGTTTACATTTTGCCAAACACCGGTACGTGAAAAATTGCTGAGGGTTTTTAAATATAAGTCTTGCCGGTACAGGTCGCCTTTTTTTATAAAAGTGTTCTTTAACAAAAATTTGTTTTTTATGATGGGGTCGTGGTAGCGGATAATAAAGTCGCCGGCTTTTTCTTCCGTAAAGCTGGCAATACTGGTGGCATCTGCTTCAGAAAAATCGGGGTAGATGATTACCTGGTTGATATAATATTTTTTGATCCGCTGGCTATCGGCAGCCGGGTTTAACACAAGCGCCAGCTTTATAGAAGGATTGTTTCTTTTTTCATTGGCTTCTGCCAGCAAACGGATATTTTCAAACGGATCGTCGGAGATATTGGTAAGCACATCAATGCTGGTATCGCCCCTCATTTTTAAATCATCCGATGTAAACTTGTAATATCCATTGTTGCGGTACAATTCTACCAGCCGGGTAATTTCGCCTAATACCACATCTCTAGTAACCGGGTTTCCGTGTTTTATAAACGAGTTCTGTTCGTTTTGGCTTGCCAGTTGTTGCAAATCGGGGCGTTGCAGGCGGTAGCTAAACGTATCAATGAGGGTGGGGTTGCCAGCCTCTACATTGTATTTTACCGAAACCCTCCGTTGGTCTTCGTACCGGGTGGTATCTGCGGTAAAGCCAGCTTTTGCAGTGTAGTATCCAAGGTGCAGCAGGGTGTTTTTCATATTGCTGGCCGATATAGCAGCATAGGCGCTATCGTATACCGGTGGCTGCTTTAAGGTGTGCAGTATAAAGGCAAAATCTTTTACAATGGTACGCATGCTGTCATCCAGCTGGGTGTACAGTTTTTGCTCTAGTGACACTCTTTCATCTTTGTTAAAATTGCCGCCTTTTAGCTGGATGGTGTTTTTGTATACAAAGGGTTTATTGTAGGGATAATCTTTAACGGTGGTGCAGGCAGGTAATAGCAGTGAAATAAAAAATATATTTCTTAGCCAGTTTAATATCTTTATTTTACGGGTCAATGATGTCATGTATATATGTTCCAGATGCTCAGCAAATCACATTCCAAATATATCCAAAGTTTACACCACAAAAAATTAAGGGATGCCGCTGGCGAATTTATCGCCGAAGGTAGCAAAGTGGTGCCGGAATTATTACAGTCGGGCAGGTTTACATGCAGCAGTATGGTAGCTACGCAAAACTGGTTGCAGCAAAACGAAGCTTTTATCCGGCAGTATTATGCTGGCCCATTGCATGAGGCGCAGGAGTATGAGCTGGATAAAATATCGGCCCTTAGCACAGCTGGCCAGGTGCTGGCAGTTTTTAAAAAATCTCCTCCACCAGCAATTAATACCCGCCATTGTATAACCATGCTGTTAGATGATATACAAGATCCCGGCAACTTGGGTACCATCATACGTATTGCCGATTGGTTTGCTGTGCCCAATATTGTTTGCTCGCCGGCTACGGCAGATATGTACAATCCTAAAGTGGTGCAAAGTACGATGGGCAGCCTTGCAAGGGTAAATGTTTTATACAGTAACCTGCAGCAATGGTTACAGCAAAACAGGGTGGCTAACATTTATGCGGCAGCGCTTAATGGTAAGCCTGTACAACAGTTTAGAGGTATCACCGAAGCGGTGCTGATGATAGGCAACGAATCAAAAGGTATTCATCCTTCTTTAATGGATATGGCTACAGAAAAAATAACGATACCCGGTAATGGCCAGGCAGAGTCGCTTAATGCAGCCGTAGCCGCAGGTATAATTGTATCTCAATTTTTGCTTTAATCCTTTTTTTGTGGTGGCATAAAAGTATAAGTGCCTGCTAAAAGGCCTGTATAAAATAGCACTACCTGAATTGGATGGCTTTTACCGGTTTTATTTTTTTTACCAGCAGGGTAGGTATAATAAGGGTGGCAAAGCAAATAAGCAATGTAATGATATCTACCAGCAGTACCTGCCACCATACCACATCCGCATGAGCCTTGCTCATATAATACGCTTCTTCATCCAATTGTATAAAACCTGTTTTTTGCTGCAGCCAGCAAATGAGCAAACCAAAAAATGTACCTGCAATAATGCCCGAAACTGCAATAAGGGTGGTGTTGTATAAAAATATCTTTTGTATATCCCAATTGCTGGCGCCAACCGATTTTAAGATGCCCGTCATCCGGGTGCGTTCCAGTACAATTATAATTAAACAGGTAATGAGGTTAACAGCTGCCACTACTATCATGATGCCAATTAGTACCAGCTTAATATTATTTTGCAGGCTAAGCCAATCGAAAATATTGGGGTTAATTTGTTTAAAGGTTTTGCTATTCCATCCGGCAGGTGTTTCTTCCTGAATAAGCCGGGCTATACTATCGGTAAGGGTATGGCTTTGCAAAAAAACTTCGTAGCCACCAATTTGCCCGGGTTGCCAGTCGTTCATCCGGCGTATCATGTTTAGGTCGCACAGGCCAAACTGTTTGTCATATTCATCAATGGCAGTTTTAAAGATGCCTGCAATTTTTAGTTTGCGTGGCCGCCTGCTGCCATCTGGCTGAATAAAAAAAGATAGCAGCGTATCGTTCACTTTTATTTTTAATTGGTTGGCGATATAGGCTGATATATTTATTTCCCGGCTGTACCCGCTATCGGGAAAAGCCACCCATTTGCCCGATTGCAAAAAGGGCTGCAGCCTGCTGTAATCAAAAGAGGAGTCGATGCCTTTTAACAAAATACTTTCAATGTCTTCTCCATAGGTAAGTATTACCGATTTGGTGGCAAACCGTTCTACCGTTTTTACACCCCGTATTTTTTTTATGGTACGTTCTACCGCATCATCCTTATCTATTACATAATCTTCGGCAGTAGTAACCCGTTGCTCAATATCTTGCTGTACATGTATATGCCCCCAAAAACTAAATACCTTGTTGCTAATTACTTTTTCAAAACCATTAACAAAACTCAGCGCTACTATCATAACCGCCACACTTACTGCAGTGGCAGCCGTAGCCAGGCGGATGATGAACTTAGAAAATGTCTTTTCTTTTGTAAAAGACATACGCTTTGCTATAAAAGCAGAAATATTCAAACGGAATAATTTTTGTTACCTTTCAAAAGTAAATTTTTTTATCCAGCAGATGAATCTTTTTAAAATAACGGTAAGCTGTATCAGCATCCTTTGTATTGCTTTATCTACACATGCCCATCCCAACCCCAATCATATCTTTAGCCCCACTATACATACCGTTCGGTTTCATATGTATGGCAACCAGGAAAGTATGCCGGTGTATAAGCTAAACAGTGCCGACCGGCTTGAGCTGCATTTTGATGATATGGATGCCCGTGTAAAAAGCTATTATTATACTTATCAATTGTGCGATTATAATTGGCAGCCGGTAAACCTTAGCAGCTTTGATTATATCAAGGGTTTTACACAGCAACGGATTAGTACCTACCGTTTTTCATCGATTGCATTTACCCGTTACACACATTACCAGGCCATATTGCCCGAGGCAAATGCCATACCATCCCGTAGTGGCAATTATATTGTAAAAGTTTTTTTAGATGGTGATACTTCCAAAACAGTTTTTACCCGGGCTTTACTGGTATTAAACCCCAAAGCAACCGTAGGGGTGCAAGTACTGCAGCCATTTACCCCACAACTATACAAAAGCCATCAACGCATAAAGTTTAATGTAAAATTAGAAGGTATTGATGCCTTTGATGCCAACCGCCAGGTAAAAGTGATGGTATTACAAAATTACCGGTGGGATAATGCGCAGGACAATGTGTTGCCCACATTTGTACGGGGCAATGTGCTGGAATATAATAGCGAAAACAATTTTGTTTTTCCTGGTAATAAAGAGTGGCGCTGGCTTGATTTACGAAGTCTTCGGCTATTGAGCGAAAGAATTGATGGCGCAGACAACAAAAAAAATCCAGTGGAAATTTTTATGAAACCAGATATGGATTTATCGGGCAGCCGTTACATTTTTTACCAGGATGTAAATGGCTTATACCTAAGCACTACGTACGAAAGTATAAATCCTTACTGGCAGGGCGATTATGGTAATGTGCATTTTTTGTTTGTGCCACCGGGCCAGCAGCCGTATAAAAATAAAGAACTGTATATGCTGGGCCAGCTTACCGATTACCAGTTAAACGACAAAAGCCGTATGCAGTTTAACAGCTCAAAAGGAGCCTATGAAAGAACTCAATTATTAAAGCAGGGATATTATAATTATACTTACCTGTTAGTAGATAATGATGATGCTGGCAACATTACACAGCTTGACGGTAATTATTGGGAAACAGAAAATGTGTATACCGTATTGGTATATTATAAATCGTTTACCGATCAAAGCGATCAGCTAATTGGGGTAGCCTCTATTAACACCCGAACAGACAAAGCTGGATTTAGTTTTTAATACAAAGCCTAGTCTTCTACTTCTACCACCAATTCAATTTCTACAGCCATATTAAATGGCAGCGCATTGGTGCCAACCGCCGATCGGGCATGGCGGCCTTTATCTCCAAACACTTCTGCCATCAGGTCAGAAAATCCAT
>JBDKJT010000007.1:0-35930 GCA_039796475.1 Bacteroidota bacterium
GGATAAGCATGGTGCATTGCAGGGTGTATACCACGGATCGGTTGTATGGCAGCACTTTGTAAAAAAGAAAACAAAGTTTTCTGAAATTGTTACCAGCAAATAATTTTTTTTCAAACTCAAACCTTATTTTTGCAACCGTAAATAAAAGGCTATGCAACAGGAATTTATAGATAACAAGCACAAGGATTTTGCCCACAATTGGGTTTCATCATCCCGTTTTCTTTTTTTCTGCCAGGTTTTTTTGGTAGTTGCTTTTATTTTGGGTGGTTGCTATGGGTTGTATACACATCGTTATAAAGGCAAGCCTGAAGTAGCAGTGCCCGAAAGCACTCAATACAATCCAAAATATAAATAAGAAAAAATTTTGGTTGTAATCACAACAACCTTATTTTTGCAATCCCAAAAACAAAACAGTTCTTTTAAAAAATATTGACAGGTAAAACAGCAATGTTTTTCTAACAATATACATCTGCGGAAGTAGCTCATTTGGTAGAGCACGACCTTGCCAAGGTCGGGGTGGCCGGTTCGAGCCCGGTCTTCCGCTCCAAAAAATGTCCCGACCTTGTCGGGATTTTTTTTCAACAATCGTGTCACTCGGGTGGTGGAACTGGTAGACACGCAGGACTTAAAATCCTGTGCTCCGCAACGAGCGTGTGGGTTCAACTCCCATCCCGAGTACTTTTTAATTGCAAATCCCCGGTATATAATACCGGGGATTTTTTTTTGATTCAATAAAATTTGCCTCAAAGTTTTTACCAACTGGCTACCAATACATCCGCTTATCTTTACAGCCTGTTTTATTTATTTGCAACCAGTAAAAAAAATATACCAGCGCATCGTTAGTTACCTGCGTACAAGGTTAAGCAGGGTACAATTTATAATGGTGATTGCCACATTGGTAGGTATAGTATCGGGCTTACTGGCAGTGCTGCTTAAAATTGCAGTACACTTTACACAAAATGCCATAGAAACATTACCTGTAAGCCGGTTTGCCTATTTATTGTTTCCCTTGGTGGGTTTATTGCTATGTGTATTTATCGTTCGTACTTTTTTTGATGGACATATTGAAAAAGGTATTGCCATGGTGCTTAAGTCAATAGCCCGAAAATCATCCTTTATACCATTAAAGCATAGCTACCTGCATGTAATAACCAGCTCAGTTACCGTAGGGTTGGGCGGTTCGGCAGGGTTGGAGGCGCCTATTGTGGCTACAGGTGCTGCAGTGGGCTCAAACCTTGGCCGAATAAGCGATTTAAATTATTCCGAACGTACATTAATGATTGCCTGTGGCGCAGCTGCAGGTATAGCGGCTGTGTTTAATGCGCCCATTGCCGGGCTTATTTTTGCTGTAGAAGTATTACTGGCAGAAACTGTGGTAAGTTATTTTATCCCACTCATTATTTCTTCTGTAGCAGGTGTGCTGTGTTCTAAAATTATATTGCATGAGGAGGCATTGTTTAATTTTATTCTTAAACAAGATTTTGACTACCACAATACACCCTTTTATATTTTACTGGGCATACTGGCTGGTTTTGTATCGTTGTATTATGCAAGGGTTTTTAAAGGCACCGAAAAAAAATTACATGGCTGGAAAAAGCATCCCTATTTTAAAGCCTTAACAGCAGGTGTAATACTGGCCGCTGCATTTTTTTTATTTCCACCTTTGTTTGGCGAAGGGTATAATAGTATAAAAGCGGTGGCATCGGGCTCCTTAAAATCCTTTACCGATAATAGCCGGGTATTTTCCTTGCTGGATGAAAATTGGGCCTTGGTTGCCTTTACCCTTTGTATTTTTTTATTTAAGCCAATTGCTACGGCTATTACCTTGGGTGGTGGAGGTAACGGCGGTAATTTTGCGCCATCACTTTTTGCAGGCTCCTACCTTGGCTTTGCATTTTCTAAGTTGCTAAACAATACGGGTTGGGTAAAAATTCCCGAAAGTAATTTTAGCCTCGTAGGTATGGCTGGGGTATTAAGTGGGGTAATGTATTGCCCACTAACCGCCGTTTTTTTAATTGCTGAAATAACCAATGGCTACGAGTTGTTCATTCCTTTAATGATTGTTTCGTCTATCTCTTTTTTTATTGTAAAAACGTACGAGCCTTTTTCGATGGAAATAAAAAAACTTGCATTGGATGGGCAGGTGTTTACACATCAAAAAGAAAAAAATATACTTACCACCCTGCAGCTGCATGAAATGCTTACCGAGGAGTATGCCAGCATTACGATGGATAAAAAATTAAAAGATTTGGTAGAGCTCATTAAGCATAGCAATAAAAATATTTTTGCTGTTGCCGATAGCAAAGGAAGGTTTGCCGGAATTATAGAGTTGAATGATGTAAAGCAACGTATTTTTCAACCAGATTTATTTGACAAGGTATCTGTAAAATCTTTGATGAAAAAACCACCTGCTAGCCTTAGGCAGGGGCAAGATATGCATGCCGTGATGGAAAAATTTGATATTACCCAAAGCTGGTATTTACCTGTGCTGGATGCAGATAGAAAATTTGTGGGGTTTATCTCCAAAACAAAATTATTTAATAAATACAGGGAGGCGCTCTCTCAGCAAAACGACCTTTACGAGTAGTAGTTTAGCTATTTATACAGTAAGGCTTGTTTATGTTTTTCATTTAATCGTATACATTTGGTGCATGCTAACGAACGATGTTTTGCTAAAAGCATTTGCGCTCATGTGCAATACAAAAGCCATGGCTGCGGTGTATGAAAATAACCGGTCTGTGTGTAAATATGTACATTCCACCGCCCGTGGACATGAGGCCATACAATTGGCAGCTGCCTTTCAATTAAAACCCTGCGATTATGTAAGCCCTTATTACCGGGATGATGCCATGTTGCTTGGTATGGGCTTTACCCCTTACCAGCTGATGTTGCAGCTATTAGCAAAAGCCGACGATCCCTTTACTGGCGGCAGGGCCTATTACTGCCATCCCAATTACCGGGGCAGCGATAAACCAACCATTATACAGCAAAGCAGCGCCACCGGTATGCAGGCAATACCAGCTACCGGTATAGCACAGGGCATTAAGTATATGCAGCAAATAAATGCTGCAGCCAACAATAATACGGGCTATACGGCGCCGGTAGTATTGTGCTCCATGGGAGATGCATCGGTAACAGAGGGAGAAGTAAGTGAGGCTTTTCAGTTTGCGGCGCTGCACCAGCTGCCCATCATTTTTTTAGTGCAGGATAATAATTGGGGTATTAGCGTAACAGCTGCCGAGGCTCGTACAGCCAATGCATACCAGTTTGTACAAGGCTTTAAAGGTATTACTGCCCTTACAGTAGATGGCAGCGATTTTGCTGCCAGTTACCAAACCATGCAGCAGGCGGTAAATGCGGTAAGGGCAAAGCAGGGGCCATACCTGGTGCATGCAAGCGTACCATTACTCGGGCATCATACCAGCGGAGTACGCAAAGAGTTTTATCGCACTCAAGCAGATATGGCATTGCATGCAAAAGATGATCCGCATGAAAAGCTTAAGCAGGTATTATTACACAAAGGGATATTGCCAGCACAACTGCATGCCATAGAGCAGGATGCCATGCAAGCCATACAGGAGGCATTTGCCAAAGCGTCGGCCGCACCTGCGCCAGCCATTAATACGGCTACACAACATGTTTTTGCGCCTACCCCCGTTACTGCCGAAACTGGCCAACGGTGCCCTGCAGGTAACAATAAAATACCGATGGTAGATGCAGCGCTGTTTGCCATCAGGGAAATAATGGAAGCATACCCAGAGGCGGTATTGTACGGCCAGGATGTAGGCAAAAGGCTGGGTGGCGTTTTTAGGGAAGCGGCCACCCTTGCAGATCAGTTTGGCAGCCACCGGGTATTTAATACCGCTATACAGGAGGCATATATTATTGGGTCTACCAATGGCATGTGTGCGGTGGGGGTAAAGCCCATTGTAGAAGTGCAATTTGCAGATTATATATACCCGGGGCTAAACCAGTTGGCCAGCGAAATTGCTAAAAGCAATTACCTAAGCGGGGGTAAATTTCCGGTACAGGTAGTTATCCGGGTGCCTACAGGTGCATATGGTGGCGGCGGGCCTTATCATAGCGGCAGTGTAGAAACAACGTTGCTATCTATTAAAGGAATAAAAGTGGTATACCCCAGTAATGCGGCGGATATGAAGGGTTTGATGAAGGCGGCTTTTTTAGACCCCAACCCGGTAGTAGTATTAGAACATAAAGGGCTTTACTGGAGTAAAGTGCCGGGTACTGCAGCGGCCAAAACCATAGAACCGGATAAGAATTACCTGTTGCCATTGGGCAAGGCTGCTGTAATACAGCAGGCAGATAATATTAAAACAGCTGCCGGCGAAACTTGTTGTGTAATTACTTATGGCATGGGAGTGTATTGGGCGCTGGCTGCGGCCGAAAGCTTGCCGGGGCAAGTGGAAATAATTGATTTGCGTACGCTTTTTCCGCTGGATGAAACGTTGGTTTTTGATGCAGTAAACAGGCATGGTAAATGCCTGGTATTAACGGAAGAGCAGCAAAATAATTCGTTTGCGGAGGCATTGGCTGGCAGGATAAGCAAACATTGTTTTAAAAAACTGGATGCTGCTGTAGAAGTGCTGGGTGCCGAAAATGTGCCGGCCATACCCATGAATGAGCTGCTGGAGCAAGCAGTGCTGCCCAATGCACAAAAAGTTTATAGCCGGTTGGTTCAACTCTTAAATATTTAGCAGAGATTTTTTTACTGAAATCTCCTATATTTGCAACCCCAAACGCCGGGGTAGCTCAGCTGGTTAGAGCACAGGATTCATAACCCTGAGGTCGGCAGTTCAAGTCTGCTCCCCGGTACATAACAAAAAGGCCCCTGCTTGCAGGGGCCTTAATCTTTTATAAAACACTGTTTTATTTTACTTCCATCTTTAGCAACATTTCGTTTTCGATATATGCCTCCAACTCATCACCTACCACACACTCACCTACACCAGCGGGTGTGCCGGTAAAAATAAGGTCGCCAATATTTAACGAAAAATAGCCCGATACATGCTCGATAATAGTATCAAAATTAAAAATCATATTGCCGGAGTTACCTTGCTGTACCAGCTCTTTATTTTTATGAAAAGAAAAATTGATGTTCTTTTTATTAAAACCCGGGGTTATGTCTATAAACTTTCCAATGGCGGCCGAGTTGTCAAAAGCTTTGGCTTTTTCCCAGGGTAGCCCTTTTTCGCTTAATTCTTTTTGGAGGTCCCGGGCAGTAAAATCTATACCGGTGGTAATGGCATTGTAATAGTTAGCGGCATGCCTGGCCTGTATGTATTTGCCATTTTTAGATATCCTCAATACAAGTTCGCACTCATAATGCAGTTCGTTGGTAAATTCAGGATAATAAAAAGGGGTATGGCTTTGTAATAAAGCACTTTTGGGCTTCATAAAAATCACTGGCTCCGTTGGTATGTCGTTGCCAAGCTCTTTGGCATGTGCCACATAATTTCGGCCTACGCAAATTATCTTCATTTTGTTGTAATTAAGAGGATAGCAGGTTAAGATAACGAATATAGTTAAATCACGTAAAAAAACTAATATGATTTAGTAAAATTACTATTTGTCAGGTAATGGTTAATTTATTTACTTCATTCATCGTGTGTTCAATCCCGATGGTTGCAAATTTTTCAATGATATCAACGCTTTTTTGAACCTTTAATTGCACCATAGCAATTTCATCCTTTTGCCATTTACCCAATACAAAATCAGCCTGCATACCCTTGGGATAATTATTGCCAATGCCAAACCTAAGCCGGGCATATTCGTTGGTGCCCAGCGTTGCTTCTATATCTTTTAAGCCATTGTGCCCGCCGGCCGATCCGGCAGCTCTTAACCTGAGTTTGTTTAACGGCAGCGACAGGTCGTCTAATATAGTTAGGGTATGGTCAAGCTTAATTTTTTCTTTATCCATCCAGTACTTAAATGCTTTTCCGCTCAGGTTCATATAGGTAGTGGGGCAAATGCAAATAAATATCCTGCCTTTAAATTTTACTTCTGCCTGGTAAGCCAACCGATCTTGCCTAAAACTGCCGCCGTGTTTTTGTACAAATGCATGCACCACATCAAAGCCAATATTGTGCCTTGTATTGGCATATTCATCCCCAATATTTCCCAAGCCAATTATCAAAAACTTAGACATAAGTTGTGAAGATATGGGATGCTTTATTTTTAATAAAATATTGTGCAATAATTCCGGCATTTTGGCCAATAAAAAACCCTGCAATTTGCAGGGCTTTTTTTCACTTATAAAAATTGTTTAACGGTAGCTTACGGAACCATCAGCCATTTCATAAAGGCTTTAAAATTTTTAGATAATTCCTGTAAATAGCCGGGATTAGACGCAGGGAGACTGAGTGTGTTTGTTTTCATAATATAGGTTTTAGATTAAAAAAATACGCTGTACGAAATATTAACTATCTAAGCTGAATAGAACGGTACAATAAACAGGATATTGTACAAAAGTGATTTTTTTTTTAAAAAAAAGTAGCCGGGTTACAGCAGTTGAGATTGCAAGTACACGTAAAAAATTAAATATCATTGCATAATAAAAATTTAAACCCATTTTGTACAGGAGATTTTATAAGCTGATGCTACTGTTGTGCTGGATGCATTGTTGCTATTGTACAACTGTTGGCGCCCAACCACCCAGCCAGGTTAACACAGGCCGTTTAAAAACAGTTATCATATCCGAAGTTGCTATATCTACTGCTGCTATGATTGGGCTGCATTATTTGTGGTATAAAAAATTTCCTAAAAGCCGGTTTCACTTATTTAACGACAATGCCGAGTGGTTATATATGGATAAGATGGGCCATGCGGCAACAGCCTACAATGTAAGTGGTATACAATACGACTTAATGAGGTGGAGTGGGGTAGAAAACAAAAAAGCAGCCTGGATTGGCGGACTAACCGCCCTGGGTATGCAAACCATTGTAGAAGTGTTTGATGGATTTTCTCAAAATTGGGGTTTCTCAAAAGGCGATATGATTGCAAATATTGTGGGCAGTGCATTATTTGTAGCCCAGCAACATGCATGGGGAGAACAAAGAGTGCGTATAAAATTTTCGTTTAGAAAAACAATTTACCCAAAGTATTACCCGGGCGAACTGGGTGCCAATAAATGGCAACGCTGGCTAAAGGATTATAATGGGCAAACATATTGGCTTTCTGTTAATCCTTCATCATTTATGTCGGGCTCTGCTGGTTTTCCTAAATGGCTGAATGCGGCGGTGGGTTTTGGCGCAGATGGTATGATTGGTGCCCGGGTAAACCCATCTGAAATTAATGGCGTTAAAATACCCTCTTTTAAGCGAAGGCGAACTTTTGCATTTTCGCTGGATGCTGATTTAAAACGTATTGATAATGCACAACAAAACCCAAGGGTATTATTGGCATTGCCCAATATATTAAAAATGCCAGCCCCTACCATTACCTGGGCTAAAGATAGTAGCGCAAAATTTCATTGGTTGTATTTTTAATGTTGTTGTTTAAAGATGCTTACAAACATAGAGTCAGCGCTTTGGGTATATCCATATAGGTTACTGCTGTAAAGCAATTTGGCACCTGGTTGCTGTTGGATATATTCTACCGCATCCTGGTTTTCTTTTTTAAAAACAGCGCAGGTGATATACACAAACAAACCATTTTTTTTAAGGTGTGGCCAGCTATTGCAGATAATGTTTTTTTGTAAACTGGCAAACTCGTCAATTGCCGATGGGTTAAAATAGCAAAGCTCTTCCGGGGTTCGGCCCCAGGTGCCGCTGCCGCTGCAAGGGGCGTCGCAAATAATAATATCAAATTTTTGTGCCCCGGGTATTTGTACAGGTTTTAAAAGGTTGGCAGTAAACTGCTGGTAATTATTTATACCAGCCTGCTTAAATCGTTGTTGCAGATTTTGCAATATGCTTGGGCGAACGTCGGATACCGATAGTGTTACATTGCCTGGTAAAAGGTCTTTTGCCAATATCGATTTACCACCACTGGCGGCACAACAATCCCACACTTTTATCGGCTGTTCGGTATTATTTTTTAAAAATTGCGGCAGCATATCCAGCACCCGCTGAGAGTTATAATCTTGTATAACTACTTCTTTATTCAAAACAAACAGGTCGGCGGTATTCGTTGCCGGCTCCAGTTGTACACAGGTTTTATTAAGGATGGAGAAGGCAATATTATTTTGTTGCAAAGTTTCTGTTACCTTTTTTTCGTAGCCGGGCCGGATGCGTAAAAAAAGTGCTGGCTGGCGAAAAAAGGATTGTTTAAATAAATCAATATCCAGGCTGGGATGCACTTCTGTTAAAAACGGAAAAATCAATTGTTCGTTAAAAGGAACATTGATCACCTGCAATTTTTGATGAAGTGTTGCAGCGGCAAGCGGGGCCCACTCGGGTTGCAGCGTGGCTACTATCGGGGATGGTTGGTTGCTGCATAAAAAATGTGCAGCAATCAGCGACTCGTAACTTTTTAGGTGCTGCAGGGCATGTGCCATTCTAAAATAACTGTAGCAAATGGCTGCAATTTGTTTTCTGTCTTTTGAGCCAAATTTTTTATCCCGGGCAAAAAACTGCCGGGCATAGATGGCAAAGGGCATATCGCCGGTATAGGTTTGTAATATTACCAGTGCATTTTGTATATATGATTGATAGCGGCGCATTTGTTTAAAAATAAATCGGCTGGCTATATAATAACCAGCCGATTTAATATCTCTTAATATTCAATATTACAATTCAAGTAAGCTTTTAACGGGGTCTTTGCCAAACAAAAGCAGCTCCGGATTTTCCAGTAACTCTTTTACACGTACTAAAAAACTAACCGACTCTCTTCCATCAATAATTCGGTGATCGTAACTAAGGGCCAGGTACATCATCGGCCGTATGGCTACCTGCCCGTTAATGGCAACTGGGCGGTCCTGAATTTTGTGCATACCCAATATGGCGCTCTGTGGTATGTTAATGATTGGCGTACTCATCAATGAGCCAAAAACGCCCCCATTGGTAATGGTAAAAGTACCCCCAGTCATTTCTTCCAGTGTAAGTTTGTTGTCTCGGGCTTTAGTAGCCAGCTCAACCACCTTTTTTTCGATACCAGCCATGCTCAAACTTTCTGCATTTCGTATAACTGGTACTACCAGTCCCTTGGGGGCCGATACGGCAATGGAAATATCACAATAGTTGTGGTAAACAATATTTTCTCCATCTACCATCGCATTTACAGCCGGCCACTCTTGTAGTGCAAAACAACAGGCTTTGGTAAAAAAGCTCATAAAGCCTAAGTTAACTCCGTGGCTTTCCTTAAACTTGTCTTTAAACCGGGTTCTGGCCGCCATTATGTTTGTCATATCCACTTCATTAAAAGTGGTTAACATAGCGGTGGTATTTTTGGCATCCACCAACCTGCGGCTGATTGTTTTGCGGAGGTTGCTCATTTTTTCCGGCTTGCTGCTACGGTCAAAAGCGGTGGTGCCGGGTTTACGGCCAGGATTATTAATAGCATCCAGCACATCTTGTTTGTAGATTTTGCCGTTGCTGCCGCTTGGTACAACTTTGGCCGGATCAATTTTTTTATCGGCAAGGATAGCTGCCGCTACCGGCGTGGCTTTTACATCGGCTATTGCCGTAGGTTGTGGGGCAGAGGCAGTTTTTTCAACTGCCGGAGCTGTTTGGGGAGTTTCGGGTGTTGCTGTACCAGCAGGCTTAGCCGCTTCGGTATCAATGCTACACACCACATCCCCAATTTTAAGGGTATCGCCCTCACTTGCAAGGGTTGTTAATACCCCCGCTTTTTCAGCATTTATTTCAAAAGTGGCTTTTTCGCTTTCCAATTCAGCAATCACTTCGTCCCTGTCTACCCAATCGCCTGTTTTTTTTGTCCATTTTACCAGTGTAACTTCTGTAATACTTTCACCTACGGTAGGTACTTTTATTTCGGCTGCCATGTTCTGTGTTTATAGTTGAGCAAATTTCGGTGAATTTGAATGATTAAAGCAAACCTAATTTTACTCATGTAAAAAAAATCATTCTTTTATGGGAGGTGGATTAAAAAAATGTTTCATATCTTCACTAAGTAGTTCAATATCTATCAGTAACACATATCTATACACCGTTTACTAACTGAATAAACCCGTACGGTAAAATTCTTTTTGTCCGATTAAATAAATATGTACTTTTAGCACAAGTTTATATACAGATTTACAACTATTAAATTTTGCTCCATGAAGCTAAAAAAATTACATTTATCGCTGTTTGCCTTTGCGGCAGCATGCTGTAATACTGCCGCTGCCCAATTGTTTATTGACCAGGCAACTTTTACCATACAGCCCGGTGCTACCGTTACCGTACAAGGTGATGTAACCAGCAATGCAGATATACAAGGCACTGGTAAAATCATTCTCAAGGGTACGGCTAACCAAAATGTAAATATGGGTGGTTTTACCATCCCTAATCTTGAGGTAGATAATGCTGCCAATGTTACTCTTACCGGAAACGCAAGGGTAAGTGGCGACTTGTTATTTACTGCCGGCAAAATTTTATTGGGTGCTAATAATCTTACCCTAGGCAATAGTGCAACAGTTACTGGTGCAACCAGTGCAAAATATGTGGTAACCAACGGAGCTGGTAAATTAGCCAAAGGTGCTGTTGGTAGTACAGCCTTTAATTTTCCTGTGGGTAGCACTGCCAGCAGCTATACGCCAGTGTCTGTTACCAACAGTGGTACGGCCGACGAAATTGGAGTAAGGGCTTTAGCCGCCGCTTACTCTACTGGCAGTACAGGTACTGCTTTTACTAAAGAAGTAGTAAACACCAGTTGGGATATTACCGAAGCTGTAGCTGGTGGAAGCACACTTAGCATCACCACTTCATGGAATACAACAGATGAACTGGCTGGCTTTGACAGATCAAGGGCTGGTATATCTTATTATATACCCACTGCAGGTGCAACACAGGGATGGGATTTGCTGAATAGCCAAACAGCTGCAGCAACAGGATCTAATCCTTACAGTTATACCAGAACCGGCGTTACAACACTGGGCACTTTTGCTGTAGGCACAAGGCCAGTATTATCTCCATTGCTGGTAACACCAAAAGTATGGCTGTTGGGTGCTTATAATACAGGTACGCAGCGTATGAATGATGCATTAAGAACTGCTAACCTGATTCCTTTAACTGAACCATATACTGGTTTAAATATGTTAACTGCATCTTTAAGGGGCAGTGGTGGTGGAGAAACTGCTACAGCGGCCGTTGTAGGTTCTGCAGCAGGTGCTGCTACAGACAATACCATTGTAGATTGGGTATTGGTACAATTACACAATGCAGGTACCGGTGCGGTACTTTCTCAAAGAGCTGCATTGTTACAACGTGATGGCGATGTAGTTGAAACAGATGGTGTTTCACCAGTTAATATGGCTGGCAATGCTGCAGGTAGCTATTTTGTATCGGTACGCCATAGAAACCACCTGGGTGTAAGAACTGCGGCTGCTGCTACATTGGCTAAAACAACCAATACCAACTACGACTTTACAACTGCCATGTCTCAAGCTTTTGCTGGTGCTGTTAGCAACAATGCAATGGCAACCATTACAGCTGGCTCAAGATTTGCTATGTGGTCAGGTAATGCCAATGATGATATTATTGTAAAGATGACAGGCTTTAATGCTACTAATAATGACTACCTGCGTTTATTAAATACTTTAGGATCTAACGTAACGATACAAAGTAACGTTTACTCAAAACAAGATCTTAATATGGATGGAAGCGTAAAAATGACGGGTTTTAATGCAACTAACAACGACTACCTGCGTTTGCTAAATACATTGGGCGGCAATACAGTAACTGTAACTCAACCTACTATTCAGTAACTTGCTATTGCTAAT
This sequence comes from Bacteroidota bacterium, assembly GCA_039796475.1. Taxonomy (GTDB): domain Bacteria; phylum Bacteroidota; class Bacteroidia; order Chitinophagales; family Chitinophagaceae; genus Ferruginibacter. The sequence goes on from JBDKJT010000007.1 coordinate 11,900, forward strand.
TTGAAAATTTATTAAAAGACAAAACATAAGAAAATGAAAAAAATAATTACACTTTTCTCTCTATTTATATTAACAGGTAGTATTGCTTTTGCACAATACTTTCAGTCAACCATGACGAACCAGTCTAACAAGGTAAGTGTTAAATTAAGGCCTACTGCCACGATGACGACGGCTATTGGCTTTGTGGAGTTTTATATCAGGTACAACACCGCTAGTACACCTGCCTTTACCATTGGAAACGTTACACCTAACGTAACTAATTTTCCGGGTTTAAGTTTTGGGCTAGGTGCTGGTTTTACAGATGGTGCTTATACTTATAAAAATTTCGTGGCCACTGTAACAGTTCCTTCTGCTACCTATACTGGCGGCACAGAATATGAACTGGTTACTTTTACACTGGATGGTGCACCTGCAGTTGCAGACATTGAGCTGGCCAGTGATTTTGCTTTAGGTACTTATTATTTTGCAATAAATGATGGTGCTGGGGTGCAAATAGACCCAGGAAGCAATCCACAGTTTTATGGCCCTGGATATAATACATCAGGTACTGGCCATTTTCTACCATTAATTGGTGTTCCGGTTCCTGTTAAATTTTTAGGCTTTGATGCCGTAAAAAAGAATAATACGGCAGTATTAAACTGGACTGTAGAAAACGAAAATGCTAATACAGACAAGTATATCATTGAAAGAAGTGCTAATAGTATTGATTTTACGCCTGTAGCATCTATCGCTGCTTTAAACAATGGCAGGGGTTCTAACACATATAGCTTTACGCAAGATAACCTTTCGGCTATCCGTAGCACTGGTGTTATATACTTCCGTATTAAGCAGGTTGATAAGGATGGTAAATCAATTGTAACTCCAATTAAAAATGTACGCCTGGATGGTAAGGCATTTGCAGTAAATGCTTACCCTAACCCAGTAAGAAATATTACCAAACTAACCATCGATTTAGTTGAAGCAGCTGATATCGTTATTACTGTTGCAGATGCAACAGGAAAACAAGTAAAAGCCATTCAAATGCAAGGCTTTAAAGGCACAAATTTTAGAGATGTTAATTTAACAGACCTCTCTAGTGGTAACTACCTTATGAATGTAAGGGCAGGTAACGAGCTTAAGGCAATTTCTTTAGTTAAGGTTAATTAATCTCTACAATAAAATATTATCTAAACAGCCTGCTAATAAGCAGGCTGTTTTTTTTAAAGGCTACCCTGCACAATCAAATTTATGCAGGTATCGTCAGCGGTAGCTTAATAAACAAAGGGCATCTGTGTAAGATGCCCTTTGTTTATGATTGAAAGCAATAATGGTAATATTATATCTCAAACGCTTTTTTAACCAACTCTTCCTGCTCTTTTACATGTATTTTAGTGTAACCTGTAGCAGTAGAGGCGCTAGCAGATCGGCTGATGATGTAAAAATTGATGTTTTTTAAATTCATTCTTAAAAAGCTGGCCGCCCCCATATTTAAAGGTTCTTCCTGCACCCAATACCATATTGCTTTACTATATTTTTTATAAAGCTCATCCAGCTGTTTTTGAGGTAAAGGGTAGATTTGTTCAAGCCTTACCACTGCAACATCTTTCCTGTTTTCTTTTAGTTGTTTTTCTGCCAGGTCAAAATAAACCTTGCCTGAACAGAATAGCACTTTTTTTACTCCAGTAGCGTCTTCAACAAAACCATCATCAATAACTTCTTTAAATCTGTTGTCTCCTTTAAAGTCGGCTTCGGGGCTGTAAGATCCCGGATGCCGCAGGTTAGCTTTAGGAGAAAAATTGATTAAAGGTTTTCTAAATGGCCATGCAATTTGGCGGCGCAGGGCATGAAAAAAGTTTGCTGCAGTAGTAATATTGGTTACCACCATATTTAGCTCTGCACACAATTGCAGGTAGCGCTCAAGCCTTGCACTACTATGTTCGGGGCCCTGCCCTTCGTAGCCATGGGGTAATAAAAGCGTAACGCCGTTCATACGGTTCCATTTTTGCTCCCCGGCAGCCATAAATTGGTCAATCATCGTTTGTGCACCATTGCTAAAATCACCAAACTGGGCTTCCCATAAAACCAATGCATTAGGGTTGGCCATGGCATAGCCATATTCAAACCCAAGTACACCATATTCGCTCAATAAAGAATTATATATCCTAAAATGACCTTCGGCACCAGGGATGTTTCTTAATCGGCTATACGATTTATTGGTTATCTCATCCTGTAACACAGCGTGGCGATGAGAGAAGGTACCTCTTCTTACATCCTGTCCACTCATCCTTACGTCTTTTCCTTCTAATAACAAACTGCCATAAGCCATCAGCTCACCCGTAGCCCAGTCAATTTTTTTCTCTTCTTTGTATAACTTAATTTTATCCTGGATGATTTTTTCCACCTTTTTAAGTGGTTTAAAATCTGCAGGCCATTGCATAATGGTAGAAAATACTTTTTCGAAATCGGTAAGGCTAACGGCGGTAACAGGCGATTGTTCAAAATCTTGCTCTGTAGCTCTTCTCAAGCTTTTCCAGGCTAATTCTGGAGCCTGGTAATGATAGGGCAGGGGGTTTTGCTTTACTTCATCCAGCCGCTCCTGCAAATCGCTCCAAAACTTTTTTTCCATTTCTTTTGCAAGCTCCCGGGCATCTGCTTCACCGTTTTGCAAAAGATAATTGGTATATACCTCCCTTGGGTTAGGGTGTTTATCTATTAGCGAGTAAAGTTGTGGTTGTGTAAACTTAGGATCGTCGCCTTCATTGTGGCCATGTTTTCGGTAACAAACCATGTCAATAAATACATCACTGTTAAATTCCTGGCGGTACTTGGTAGCAATTTCAACACATTTTACCACTGCTTCTGCATCATCGCCATTAATATGTAAAACCGGCGCTTGCACCATGGCTGCTAAAGAAGTACAATAATCCGCACTACGGGCATCATCAAAATCAGTAGTAAAACCAATTTGGTTGTTTATAACAAAGTGAATGGTGCCACCGGTGTAATATCCTTTAAGGTTACTCATTTGCAGCACTTCGTATACAATGCCCTGGCCTGCTACTGATGCATCGCCATGTATTAAAATGGGTAATATTTTATCGTAATCGCTTTGATATAAAACGTCGGCCTTGGCACGGCTAAAGCCTACCACTACAGGGTCTACCGCCTCCAGGTGAGAGGGGTTGGGCATTAGTTTAAGATGTATCTGGTTGCCCGAGGGGGTTTCTACTTCGCTGCCATAACCCATATGGTATTTAACATCGCCACTGCCCATTGTTTGATCCAACTTGGCAGTACCCTCAAATTCGCTAAAAATTTGCTCATAGGTTTTGCCCATAATATTGGCCAGCACATTTAAGCGTCCCCGGTGCGCCATGCCAATAACTACTTCCTGTACATTTTCTTCGGCAGCTTTGTTAATGATAGCATCTAGTGCAGCAATGGTGGTTTCACCACCCTCCAGCGAAAATCTTTTTTGCCCAATGTATTTTGTATGCAAAAACTTTTCGAACATCACCCCCTGGTTTAATTTTTCCAGTATGCGTTTTCTTTTTTCGAGTGTAAGCGATTGGTGAAATTCTTTTTCCATGGCATTGGTCAAAAAATCTACCTTTTTTTGATCGCTGATATATTTAAACTCAATGCCAACATGAGAGGCATAGCATTTTTCGAGGTGAGCCTGGATGTTTCTGAGTGATGTTGGCCCCAAACCAATAAGGTTTCCAGCATTACATACCGAATCAAGGTCTGCTTCTGTAAAACCATAAAACTCCAATTCTATATTAGCGCCCCTGTCTTTTCTTTTTCGTATTGGGTTTGTTTTGGCCAGCAGGTGGCCCTTGTTGCGATAACCCAGTATCATCCGGTAAGCCCTAATTTCCTTCATCCAATCAATATCTGCAGCAGCAGTGGCAATCGTATTGGAAGGCGCCTGTGTGCTGCTAGTAGCCCCGGAGCTTATGGCAAAATCAAACCCATCAAAAAATTTCCTCATTTCTGCATCAATACTTTCAGGATTTTTTACATATTCCTGGTATAAGCTTTCTATGTAGGCAGGATGTGAATTGGTTATATATTGGAAGTCTTTCATTTATAAAACAAAATTTATTATTGGCTGATTTTTTTGCAAATATCGGTGATTTATCTATTGCCTTTATAAGCAATTGTATGATTTTGACGATAATAATTGCAATTTCAGCTGTTATTGAAAGATGTTTTTTTATACTATATGCTGAGTAAAAATGAGCTAAAAATGTAGCGCCTCAAATGCATTAAAATTTGATTGTTACTGAACAATAAGTTTGCTAAAACAAATAGAACAGCATACAGTTTGCCCATAAACACAGCACTTTAAACGAATGTGGGTAACTTACAGCCAAATTTTTAGCAGACTAGGGTTTGTAAGAGCAGGCTGTTTGTATAAAAGCATAACCCTATGGCAAACAGGTAAATGAGGGATTGATTTTGATTGATTAAAGTCACTTTTTAAAGGAAAGGTAGAGGGATTGGATAAAATAAATTTAAAAATTCCTTTAAAAAGATGCCATATTCTTATGTTTACCCCTTATCTTTGCAGCCCTAAATAAAAGAGTAATGGCAAATCATTCAGCTACCAAAAAAGATGTACGTCAAAGCCGCAAGCGTAATGAGCGTAACCGTTATTATGGTAAAACTACCCGTAATGCGATTCGTGATTTAAGAGCGATTGAAGATAAAAGCGCTGCCGGTGAGCAATTACCGTTGGTTGCTTCTATGATTGATAAATTAGCTAACAGAGGTACTATCCACAAAAACAAAGCTGCTAATCTTAAGAGCAAGCTGGCTAAAAAAGTAAACAGCCTGTCTAAGTAAACAGTACTTTCTACGAATCATATTCTTCGCCTGTCAAACTTGGTTTGACAGGTTTTTTTATTATTTCACATCTTTTGTATTCACTAAAATGCTGCTTATGTTAAAAAAAACTTTACTCTCTTTAATTGCAGGTGTTGTTTTTGTAAATGTTAATGCCCAGGTACCTGCAGGCTATTATGATGGCGCTTATAACGGTGGTACTGCAAAAACTTGTGCCGATCTTAAAACTTCTCTCTTTAACATAATTTCTAATGGTACCGTTACATTACCCTACAACTCCAGCAACAGTTTTGATACTTGGGATGCCATTAATCAAATAGATTTAAGGCGTAATGATGCCAATACCAGGAATATTATCCTGGACATGTATACCGATAATCCATCGGGAGCCGAAACGGTAGAATTTACTCCGGTAACCGATCAATGTGGCCAATACCAGGCTATAGGTGACTGTTATAACAGGGAGCATTCTTTTCCTCAATCGTGGTTTGACGAAAACCTACCGATGCTAACCGATTTACATGCACTGTTTGCTTCGGATGGATATATAAACGGGCGGCACGATAATTATCCTTATGGCGAGGTTAGCAGCAGTGGTATCGATTGGTCTGCAGCTGCCGGGGCTAAATTAGGCGATTGTAGTTTTCCTGGTTATACTGGTACCGTTTTTGAGCCCATTAACGAGTATAAAGGTGATTTTGCCAGGGCAATGTTTTACATGGTAACACGCTACCAATCTAATGTTGGTGGTGGTATGAGTGGTTTTCAGGGCAATGGCAATGCCAATGCTGTGCTGGATGGTACTACCTGGCCTTCGCTAGATGGATGGGCCATACAGCAGTGGTATAAATGGCATGTACAAGACCCCGTTAGTGCAAAAGAAATTGCCCGTAACAATGCAATTTATACGATACAAAATAACCGTAATCCTTTTATTGATCATCCTGAGTTTGTAGCGCTAATATGGCAATGCACTAACCTGCTGCCGGTAGTATTGATGGACTTTACTGCTGCTGGTAATAGCGCATTGATTAACCTTAATTGGATGGTTACTGGCGAGGCAAACTTTAAGTATTACGAGGTTGAAAGAAGTGAGGATGGTGTTCGTTTTTCTGCTGTGGGTACTGTTAATGGAACACAACAAAGCAATTATAGCTTTTCGGACAACCGCTTGCCCGCTGCCCAAGTTATATATTACAGGTTGCGGATGGTAGATGTTGATGGACGGTATACCTATAGTAAAATTGTGCCAGTAAGGTTAAGCGTTAAAGGCAGGATAACTATTTTTCCTAACCCTGCAAAAGATTTTGTTACTATTACTTTGCAAAAACCACTTAGCTCAAACAGTCAAATAAAAATTACGGATGCTACCGGTCGTTTAGTAATTAGCAGGTTTGCCGCAGCTGCACAAAACAATTTTAATATTGCTGTAAATAAGTTGCCTGCCGGCAGGTATATTATTAGTATTGTAAATAATGATGCTGTAATTAATGAGTCGTTTGTTATTTCAAAATAATCACATCAACTATTGTATAAAAAGCTACCAGTATTTGGTAGCTTTTTATATTTTATAACTTCTTTAAATCCTTCAGCATTTGTTGATTCATGCGGATATAGTCGTCGTTAGCTGCATCTTTTGCTAATTGTAAAGAGGTTGTTGCCGATGTTATTGCCCCTGCAGTATCACCCATATCCTTTTGTATCCTTGCTTTATAATGATGTATCCAAAAGGCTTTTTGATTGGTTTCAATGGCTTTATTTACTTGCTCCAATGCTCTCGGTAAATTATGCTCATATTCATAATAAAATTGTGCAGCCTGCCAGTGTGGTTTTTTTTCTGATAGCAAGGCTGCTTCAACAGAAGCTTTTAGCTTATCTTTTATATCCATCAATATTGGGATATTTACTACCCTGTTATCCCACATTAATTGCATTGTGCAACTGGCTGATGCAATTGATGCAAACTGTATGGTAAAAGTTTCGAGTATTGTTTTGGATTTAAATACTTCTGCTTTAAACCGTATCACATCTTCCCCCTCTTTGTAACCATCCGTTCCCCAGTTTTTAATCCCCCTGTTTAATATAATCTCCCAGTTATCTTCTGCAGGTATTGTATACAGGGCATAAGTGCCAGAATCAATTTTTTTACCACCAATTTCAACCGGGTGTGAAAAACTAATACGGGTAGCTGCATTTGCCCCTGTACGCCATAGCTTACCAGTGGGTACCAAATCGCCCAATACTTTTCTGTTTTTGGCACTGGGCCTAGAGTAAACCAGCTCTATACTGCCAATACCAAACTCTTGTTTAATTGTTTGCAAGGGTGAGGGTGCTGGTAGTTTTATTTGTGCTGTACTATGCAATAAGCCAGCCAGCAGGGGCACAGCTAAAAAAAAATGTTTAAGCATCGGTATGGGGTGGTTTATATACAATAACAGTGTGGTAAATGGGAGGCTGCCAAGGTTTATTGTAAAAACCGAACCTTTACTCTTCCATAACCTTTTTTACCTTTTTTTACTTTCCATGCAGGCCCTGTTTTTATAACACGGATGGCTTCTTTGTCACATTCTCTATTAAGCGATCGGGTAATTTTAATAGCAGCAATTTCCCCTTGCTGGTTTATTTTTACCAGTGCTTCTACTTCTCCTTTGATGGTAACATTGCCGGGTATTTGCAGGTTTTGTGTAATGTATTGGTTGTACATATCCCAGCCGCCTTCGGGTTCTGCGGTTTCATCAATTTCAGCATTCAGGCTGTTGATTCTTTTTTTGGTTTTGTCTCTGGCAACTCCTGTAACCACCACTTCACTTATAGCAGTATTGCCCGGCTGCAATTGTATTTTATTGCCTGAAGGATTATTTAATATAGCGTTGTTGGATAAATAACCAGCCGATGATACAACCATATTTAAGATAGTGTCATTGACTGAAATAGAAAAATTTCCTTTAGCATCGGTAATAAATTGCTGTTTGCCATTTTGAATATTAATACTGGCAAATGACAAAGGCTCGCCATTATTATCCAATACCTGCCCGCTAAACTGTTGTAAGGGTAAGTCTTGCGACGGGTGTGCTGGCACTTTGGCGGTTACAGCTTTAGTAAATGTTTCTTTTTTTCCCATATTTAATGCCTGCCCGTTATAAGCTGTTTCATTGTTTTGTGTGTTAGCGTTATTGGATGGTACATTTAATGTATGCTGTTTTAACGGTTCTTCTTTTTCTATGGATACCGCAGCAATATCTTCTGCAGATGTACTCCTGTCTTTTTGTAATTGCTCAGCTGGCTTTGCGGCTGGTGTATATACAAAGTCGTTATTGGTGGTGCTGGCAGCCGCCGGTTGATTTTGTGTGCTGGTTTTAGCGATATCACTTTTTATGTTATCAGCCGGGGCAGATTCGGATTTTTTGTCTACCCCCAAATGGTTGTGCAAAGTGCTATCTAAAGCAGCGGCTTCGGAATTATCCTGTGCTGCTGTTAGCGAATCAGTTGATGAATTATTTGTTTGAGCAATTTGTACCGGCTGTGTACCTCTATTTGCGTTTATTAGGTAGGTAATTGCAATCGTACTGCCTATTAAAATGATGGCAGCTGCTGCTTTTAGCCATTTATACTTACTTAGCGGTACTACTTTAGTGGGTGCCGGTTGTGCAAAATTTTTATGCAGCGATGCCAGGGTAGCCGCCCAATCTTTACCGGAATCTGCATTTAAATAGCCCTCTATTGCATCAGCCAGCAACGGATCGTCCAGTGCTGCACTTTCTATCGCATGCATTTCTGCTGGCGTCATTTGCCCTGCAATATAACGGCTGATATCGGCAGCGGTGTAATTAATATGGTTACCCGTTTTGGCCATCTATTTTATTAATGATTGATTTTTTCATCCATACAAATTTTTAGGTTGCGTTTTCCATTTTGAATATAGCTTCTTACTTTATTCCACTCATAGCCGGTTTGAGCGGCAATTTGCTGGTAACATTTTTTTTCCAGGAAGAACAGCCGGATGCTTTCCTGCTGTTCGGAAGTTAGTTGCTGTAAGCAATCCTCTAATTTCTTAAAATTTTCTTCCTTTTCCAAGGCATCATTTTCCAGATGCGTTTGCTCACCGGTTTGCATAAAAGCCGGATCAAATTCAGTGGTTTTAAGGTTGCGTGGGCTTCTTAGCTGCATGAGGCAATGGTTACGGGCCAGTACATGCAGCCATCCCCTGAAATTTTCTATATTATGTAAGGTTAATTTGCTGCATAACTCAAGATAAATATCCATCACAGCATCCTTACTTTTTTCGGCATCTTTTAAATATTTAAGGCATACCCCAAATACAAGATCTACATAACGTTGATATAAAATGCTTACCAGTTCAGCTTGCCCAGTTTTTTTATAAGCTACAATCAGCTCCAGGTCGGTGAGGGGAGAGGTTGATATCGTTTTTACAAAACTCAATAATAAATGGTTCGGTTAAGGCGGCAACTAAAAAATGTGTAAACAAAATGGTTAGTCGAAAAAAACTTTAACCGTTTGATAAAACAAACGATTATGGGTAAACTGCTGTTGGTTTTGTAGCTGTTTTTCGGAGTAGCCCTGCAGGCCAAATAAGCCGGCAGCATTGCCTTTATTGATGGCTACTTCCAGGTAGCCGGCAGCATTAAACATGGCTAATTTTTCGCCTTCAGGTACATCCGCATATGTATCGCTGATGCGGTCTATAACTTCATCCCTTTTAAATACAATTTTAAAGCTGCGGCCTTTTCGTTGGGTTTCAAATTCGTCTTTGGTAATATTTACAATTACGTTTTCAAAATTGTCTATAAAAATTATCTGGCCTTCAATCCAGTTATTACCCAGCATGGGCCGCAGTGCATTTTTAATATTGATAGATACGCTGGCATCGCCAACCTGGTCAATGGTTTTTCCGGCAGCTAACTCTTGTATGGCTTTGGCAAAAACGGCGGTACAGTACAGCGCATTTTTTTGTGCTGTTTTATCTAGTGGTAAACCCACCACTTTTTCGGGCAGCTCTTCCAGTATCATCGTAAGCAATCCGTTATCGGCACAGCCAATATAGTATCCATTGTGGGCAGCAAGCAACAGGTGTTCTGGCCGCTGGTCAAATAAATTTACCATTACCAGGTGAATGGTGCCCGCTGGAAAATTGCGGATGGCATTGCGGCATACATATGCAGCCTGTGGGTAATTAAAAGGCGATAGTTGGTGGGTAATATCAATAATATTACAGGCTGGTACGCTTTGCAGCAACTGGCCTTTAATGCCCCCAACAAGAAAATCCTGCTGTCCGATATCTGTAGTAAGTGTTACTAAGGGCATGTTTGCTTAAGCAGTAAATATTTAGTGAGTTGTTTGGTTAAATGTAACGATAAGGAATTATTAAATGCAATTACTTGATGAGCTCCCCATTTTTAAAAAAGAATTTTTTAACGAGGTTGTCAGCCCATCCGGGAAAAAATTTATTCATAAACACAGTGCGTTTGCCAGTAAAGGTTAGCACTACAGTGCGTTTGCGCTTTACGATGGCGTTTAGTATATGGTTGGCACAGGTTTGGGCGCTCATCATGTCGCTTTCGTTCATCGGGCTTTCTCCCTGGCTGTTTCCTTGGTTATTTAGTGCTGCATTGCGTATGTTACTGGTAGTAAAGCCGGGGCTTACCCACATTACATTTACATCACTGTCTATCATTTCTGTTCTTAAAGCTTCCAGCCAACCATTCATGGCAAATTTTGATGCAGAGTAGCCACTACGGCCCGGCAAGCCCCTGTAGCCAGCAATGGAAGATATACCTACAACAGTACCCTTATTTTTGATAATAGCGTTTAAGGCTAGTTTGGTACAATACACCATACCAAAAAAATTAATATCCATTACTTTTTTTATCACCTCTACATCCATGTCTTTTACCAATGCCCTCATTGATACACCAGCATTGTTAATAAGAATATCTATTTTACCATAGGTTTCCAGTGTTGAATTAATAAAGTGCACACAATCCTGGTAGCGGCTTATATCGGCCACCATGGTATGTAATAAATGGTTGGAGTATTGTATTTGCAGGTTGTATAATTTATCCTGGTTACGTCCGCAAGTAGCAATTTTTGCTCCAAGGGGTATCAAGGCATCTACCAATGCTTTGCCAATACCTTCGCTTCCACCGGTAATTACCACTACTTTATCTTTAAAAAAATTATTCATGGGCTTTATTAATTGTTACAAAAATAAGTGAGTTAAGTGGCTGTTGATAAACTATCAAGCAATAATAATTTTACTAAATGCATAATTTTTTTTTCAAAAACTTTGGTACAAATTGATTTTGCCTTATTTTCGCACTCCAATTGAAAAAAGAGGATGATTTGGTAGCTCAGTTGGTAGAGCAATACACTTTTAATGTATGGGTCCTGGGTTCGAGTCCCAGCCAGATCACACAAAGGAGTTCAGTAATGAGCTCCTTTTGTTATTTAGGGCCTTTTAATGCCGGGTGCAGGCTTTACCGGGATGCTTTTAAATAAAAGTAGTAAGTGAGGGCAGCAAAAATCATATTGGGTGTCCAGGCTGCCAACAAGGCCGGAAAATTACCCTTAGTGGCAAATACAATTGAAAAACGGCTAAAGAGGATGTAAACCACACTCCATACTACTCCAATGGCTAAATGGGCGCCGCTGCCGCCTCTTACTTTTTTGGAGGAAAGGATGGCGCCAATGAGTGCCAATATAATCACCGAAACGGGGATGGCATCCCTGTTATACCTTTCTACCAATAGTGCATTGATGCCTTCGGTACCCCTCATTTGCTCCAGTTTTATAATATCATTTAAATCGGAGGTAGATAACCGATCTTTTAAAAACTCATCTTTTCTAAGGTCTCGTGGTTTAAAGTTGTATTGTACATTTAGTTCACGACTACTTTTAAGTACTTCCTTATCGCCATTAAGGGTGCGTTCTACCACTCCGTTTAGCTTCCATTTTTTGATGGCAGTATCCCAGGCGATATTATCTGCCCTCATATTGTATACTACCTGGTGGTTTAATATACGCTGGATAAAAAAAGTACTGCCGGTTTTTGTACTGGTATCAAAATAGCGGATACCGGCATAAGTGTTAGAATCGATACGGAAATAATAGTTACGGGTAGCATTGCCACCGGTATAATCGTATGAGCCATTTAGGTATTTTGCATCAAACTTGCTCCAGGTGGTATTGGCTTTTGGTAATACAAAATGATATCCCAGCCATAAAATACCCGCCAGTAAAATACTGCCAGCCCAATAGGGCCATAAAAAACGCCGGAAGCTTACTCCACTGCTTAATATGGCAATTACCTCCGACCGGTCGGCCATTTTAGAAGTAAAAAATATTACGCCAATAAATACAAATAATGGAAAAAGCATTGCATCTATCCGGGGGATAAAACCTGCGTAATAATCGGTAAAAATTTGCCAGGCGGGCAGGCGAGACTTTACAAAGTCGTCTGTTTTTTCACTGATATCAATTACCACCACTATCAATGTCATTAGTAGTATGCAAAAGAAAAAAGTGGTTAAAAACTTTTTAAGTATGTAAAGGTCTATCTTCTTCATCGATGGTAATGCTGCAAAGCTAACTGAAAAGCTGTAAAGCTGTTTTACCTGCAGGCTCACTTATCAATATTTAACAACGGGTTGCCAGCTTGCCAAAAAATAAAAGCCCTGTTTAAGGGCTTATTTGCAAAAAAAGTAACTGTAGTTACAGCACTTTTACTTCGGTACGGCGATTGAGTGCTTTGCCTTCGGCGGTATCGTTTTCTGCAACAGGCTCTGTCATGCCATATCCTTTGGCGGTAACCCTTTCGGGGGCAATGCCTTTCATCAGCAGGTATGCCCTTACGGTATTGGCCCTGTTGGTGGATAGTATCATATTAGCTTCTTCTTTACCTACATTATCTGTATGGCCGCCAATTTCAATTTTTTCATCGTCTTTTCTTTTCAAATAGTCTACCAGTTCATCCAGTACAGCATGGGCTTCTGCTTTTAACTCAGCTTTGCCGGTTTCGAAAGTACAATTGTCCAGTACAAAGGCTTTGGGCGCTTCAAATTGTATATCTACTTTAAAAGGATTTTTATAAAACTGGTTGGGTTTTAATGCAGGTATATCCAGTATGCTGTAGCTGGTAGAATCCTGAAAACCGAGGATAAAAATTTCGTACTTGGCTCCTGTAGGCAGCCGCAAGGTAAATTTGCCAGTAGAATCCGACAGGCCCTGAAATTCAGTTTTGTTGGCCAGGCTGCGGAAAACAACAATTTCGTTGTTTAGCAACTGGCCTGATTTGGCATCGGCAATGCTTACGTTTACCTGTGCATCTTTAGGTAAATTAAGCGGTGCTGCTGGTGCTTGCTGGGCAATACTGCCAAGAGGTAAAATACTGCCCAGGAGCAAAATAATCGCTGCGATTAATTTCATTGGAGGTTTTTTTATTGGATACAAGATACATGAATATTAGATGAGCATATTTACAATCATCGTGCCATTACACTATTTAGGCTTAAAGGCGTTGTTGCAATAACGTTACCTGTTCGTTTTTCCAACTGGCAAAATCGCCCGCTAAAATATGCAGCCTGGCTTGTTTTACCAGCCAAAGATAAAATGCCAGGTTGTGTACGCTGGCAATGGTTAACCCCAGTAACTCTTTTGATTTTACCAGGTGGCGCAAATAAGCTTTACTATAATAATTGCTGGCGGGGCAATCTATACCATCGTCGATGGGGCTAAAATCTTTTTCCCATTTTTTATTGTCTATATTAATTACTCCTTTTGATGTAAACAGCATGCCATTGCGGCCATTACGGGTGGGCATTACACAATCAAACATATCTACACCAAGTGCAATGCATTCCAGTATATTCCAGGGAGTGCCAACACCCATTAAATAACGAGGTTTTAATACAGGCAGTATATCGCAGCATAATTGGGTATATTCATACATCACTTCGGTGGGCTCGCCCACACTAAGCCCGCCAATGGCATTGCCTGCAGCATTAGTATCGGCAATAAACTGGGCAGAGGCCGTACGTAAATCTTTATAAGTGCTGCCCTGCACAATCGGAAAAAGATTTTGCGTATAACCATATTTGTCGGGAGTATTGCTAAAACGGGTTATACAGCGGTTTAGCCAACGATGAGTAAGCTCCATACTATTTTTGGCATAGGTATAATCGCTGGGGTAAGGTGGGCATTCATCAAAAGCCATAATAATATCGCCACCAATGCTGCGCTGTATATCCATTACTTTTTCTGGCGTAAACAGGTGTTTGCTGCCATCAATATGCGATTGAAAAGTTACACCTTCTTCATTTATTTTTCGGGTGCCCGCCAACGAAAAAACCTGGTAGCCACCGCTATCTGTTAAAATAGGCTTGTGCCAACCATTAAACTGGTGCAGGCCGCCTGCTGCTTCCAGCGTATCTAACCCCGGGCGAAGGTATAAGTGATAGGTATTACCCAAAATTATTTGCGCCTGTACATCCTGTAATAACTGTTGCTGTGTAACGGCTTTTACACTGCCAACGGTACCCACGGGCATAAAAATGGGGGTTTCTATACTGCCATGATCGGTAATAATTTTTCCTGCCCTTGCTTTAGTAGCGGTATCGGTAAGCTGTAAATTAAATTGCAATGCTGCCATAAAAAAGCCCGCCGTATTTAATGTACGACGGGCTGCAAAGATAATTTTTGAAAACGGGTTAACAACCCTGTATGCTTAAAATATAATTAAGAACAGTAGTATGGATAAGGCCAAGCCAATCCATGCCCATTTTATCCGCTGCGATTTTTTATCATCATTTATCAGGTAGGCTATCAAAACGCCTATTACACTCAACAGGCCGCCTAAAGCCAGCCCGCCCAGGTGAAAATCGCCGGTTAGGTCATCTGCAGAACCGATGGCCTTAACCATTTTTTTATTGGTAATGGTACCATCAGCAGCAATACTGTTTCTAAGTTTTTTCATGGCCCTGTTGTATTGTATCCGCCCCATAAAGCCCAGTTTTACATTGGCCAGCTTTTCGTATTCTCTTGATTTTAGTTTAGAAAAATCTGCTAACGAAATCTTATTGCCCGTTTTGCCAATAGGAATCATAATGGCAGTTGCTTTTTTGGCAGTAACATCATCAACAGAAGGGGTAACTGCAATGCTTACGTTTAAAAATGCTGCTGCTAACAGCAATGCGATTAACTTTTTCATACAAATGCTTTTTAATTAGAAAAGATTAAATTAAAAAAAAATGTGGATAGTGAAACTGTTTTTTATAAAAAGCTATTTCAGGTATGGGCATATTGTTAATAACAACTAAGCATTGGCTGGTACTAACTTTTTGTAATGTATTACTTTTGCCGGCATGAACCTGGTAAAACTATTACAGCACTGGCAAGGCGTTGTATTTATAGTATTTTGTTTTTTCACGCTGGTACAAGTTTTTTACTACCTGTTTTTTTTTCTGCGCCTGGCTTTGTACAAAACAAAGCCGAGGGCCACATCTCAAACACATGCGGTTTCGGTAATTATTTGTGCAAGGGATGAAGCTGCCAACCTGGTAAAAAATTTACCGGGTGCATTGTTACAGCAATACCGCACCACCCATGAGGTAGTTGTGGTAGACGATAATTCGTTTGATGATAGTAAATATGTGCTGGAAGAATTGCACAAGCAATTTAGGCAATTGCATATTGTGGAGCTTAAGCAAGAAGCTAAGTTGATACCCGGTAAAAAATTTCCACTTAGCATGGGTATTAAATCAGCCAAACACGAAATATTGCTGCTTACTGATGCCGATTGTGTACCAGCCAGCGAAAACTGGATTGACAATATGCAGGCCGTTTATGATGAGGATACCGAAATAGTATTAGGATATGGGCCATATTACAAAAAAAAGGGGCTGTTGAATAAGTTAGTACGCTGGGAAACACTGCATACCGCCATGCAATACTTTAGCTATGCGCTGGCAGGTATTGCTTATATGGGTGTAGGGCGCAACCTTAGTTACAAAAAAGCAGTTTTTTTCAGGCACAAAGGTTTTTCGGCACACAATCATGTACCTAGTGGGGATGACGATTTGTTTATAAACATGGCTGCTACTAAAAATAATACCCGTATTAATATTCATCCAGATTCGTTTACAATAAGTGAGCCTGCAAAAAGCTGGAAGCAGTGGCGCAGGCAAAAAAGCAGGCATTACAGTACCAGTAAGTATTACAAGCCCCTTCACAAATTTTTGCTGGGGTTATACGCTTTCTCTCATTTTGTATTTTACCCTTTATTGGCGGCAAGTATATTTTACTTTAATTGGCAGTGGGCGCTATTGGTATTTGCTGTACGGCTGGTAGTACAGGCAATTGTTTTATATCCTGTTGCTAAAAAATTAAACGAAAAAGATATCTATCCATTTTTTTTATTTTTTGATGTGTGGATGTTTTTTTACTATCTTCTGTTTGCTGTAGCATTGGTAAAAAAACCAAGGCCCGCCTGGAAATAATTGATACCATAAATTGTTACTGATGGAAATATTGCTGAAATATTTTGACGACTTTTCCGACACTCAAAAAAAGCAGCTGGCTGCACTAAAGCCATTGTATAATGAGTGGAACGAACAAATTAATGTGATATCCCGTAAGGATATGGATCATTTTTTTGAGCACCATGTGCTGCATTCACTGGCCATTGCCACGCAATTTAATTTTGCCCCCAATCAACAGGTATTGGATTTAGGTTGTGGAGGTGGTTTTCCTGGTATTCCGCTGGCTATTTTTTTTCCGGATACATCGTTTCACCTGGTAGATAGTATTAATAAAAAACTTAAGGTGGTAACAGCAGTATCGCAAGCCATTGGGCTGGCCAATGTAACAGTACAACATACCCGGGCAGAAGACATTAAAAACCGAAAATTTGATGTGGTGGTATCCCGGGCCGTGGCGCCGCTAAAAGATTTGTGGTACTGGAGCAAACCACTGTTAAAAAAAGGAGGCATACCCAATGGGCTTATTTGTTTAAAAGGGGGCGACCTTACCAAAGAAATTTTTGAAAGCCAATGCCGCCCCCGGGTATGGGAAATAGAAAAATTATTTGACGAATCTTTTTTTAAAGAAAAATACCTGTTGCAAGTAGCATACTGATAGTATTTTTTTTACATAAGTACCACATTTACAGGCTAACGCAGCAAATTTATTACCCCTTTAGGGTATTGCACTAAACAGTTTATTATAGCAACTTTGTAGTATGACAATACCCGTAGCAATAGTAGAAGACAATAACGACATCAGGCACGCCCTTGAGCAAATAATCGAAATGTCTGATGGTTACCAATTGGATTGCTCCTGCATTAATGGAGAAGAAGCATTGGTATGGATACCAAAAATGACGCCACGGGTAGTGCTGATGGATATAAACCTTGGAGGCGGCATTGATGGGATTGAGTGTGTACGTATTTTAAAAGAATCCCACCCTGATATTTTATTTATGATGTGCACCGTACTGGAAGAGGATGAAAAGATTTTTGAAGCCCTTACTGCAGGTGCAAGCGGTTATATCCTCAAAAAAACGGCCCCGGCCAAATTGCTGGAAGCCATACGGGAACTATGTGAAGGCGGGGCTCCCATGAGTACACAAATAGCCCGAAAAGTAGTGGCCGCTTTTCAGCACAAAACCCCCACCACCGCAGAGGTTAATAGCGGCGCCACCTCTACAGATGATCACCTGCAGGCATTATCAAAACGAGAAAGGGAGATTTTAGAAATGCTTGCTAAAGGATTGCTATACAAAGAAATTGCTGAGCAAGTACACATCAGCCCCGAAACTGTAAAAAAGCATGTATACCATGTATACGAAAAACTGCATGTAACCAACCGTATTGAAGCGGTTAACCGTTATTTTGGGCGGTAAAGTAATTACAGTTATTTATAAAACTTCCACATCCAGTTATCCGTTTGGGGGGTGCTGCCAATAGGAAAAGAGTGGGTAAAACCAGAGTCTACAAACCCTGACTTTTCGTAAAATCGCTTTGCCCTGTAATTGTGCTCCCATACACCCAACCATAATACTTCGTACTGATGCTCCTGTGTAAATTTTTCTGCAAAAGCTACTAAAGCCTGTGCCACCCCTTTACCATGAAAATTCTTGTGAACATATATTCTTTTTAACTCCAGCGCTTTCCATTGTTTCATAAACGGAAAAGAACTGTAATCTTCCATCATCCGTAAATAGCCAGCCAGCTCTCCATCTTGCTCTGCAAAAAAATACCAATCATCGGGGTTTTGCAATTCTTTGGTTACTTGGTCGATGTTAAAATAGGCCTCTAAAAACTCCTGCATATCTTTTTCGGTACAGGTGCCGGTAAATGTTTCGTAAAAAGTTTGGCTGGCCATTTTGGCTAGGGCAGGTGCATCTTGCACATTAATTCTTCTGATGGTTATTTGCATGGGATGGTAAGCTTAATAAAAGTATAGTGGTAAAGATAAATTGGATCACTCAAAAAATGTGCTACCAATTATTAAATGGTATACATTAAAAAGCAGGCGTTTGGCAACACCTGCTTTTTATTATAGCCAGCGCTAATTTATTGATTTGTTTTGGAGGCTCCTTCATCTACGGATGGTAATGCGCCTTTGCGGCGGCCCTGCACCTCTACCAGCAATTCTTTCTGGCGTTTTACATCTTCCGCTTTGTTTTTAATTTTGTTGCGATTTGCTTCGAGGTCGTTTTGTAATTTTTTTATTTTATCCTGCAAATCTTCCCCATCCTTTACCAGGTTACTATAATCTTTTTCGGCTTTTTTTATTACTTCTTCTTGTTTCTTAATTTCAAGATTAAGACCATGCTCTTGTGCATTTTCATTTAATGAGCTAAGTAAACCATAGGCACCTACTGCAGCCACTCCGCCTGCAACCGCCGCACCTGTATGATCGGTAGTTTGCCCGGGTAGTACACCTGGCTCGGTAATGATTACAGATACGTTACTGCTTTTTTGTTTTTTACTTTTTTGATCCACTTTTACATAGGCATCTACCAGTCCGCTTTTAATTTCGGGGATTGATACATTTTTAAACTCCATAAAGCCTTTTCTTTCTTTAAAATCTGCCCCCATGGATTTAAAGCGTTTTTTTATGGCTTCCCGGGCTACTTCCTCTTCGTGGGGTACTTCTATTGAGTAGCAAGGCACCTCTGTTTTATCATACTTAATAGTTGACTCTTTTGGGCTTGATTGGGCGTGGCTGCTTATGGTAAGTATTAAGGCCAGCATTATCAGCATTGTTTTTTTCATGTCAATAATTTAAAAATGAATGGTAAGATTTGACAGGTTAAATTTCGCTAGTTTGGTTGATTGAACCAAGTGTTTGCGTTGTAAATATGTTATAAAAGATAAATTAATGATTGTTATGTTTTAACTATAGTTTTTTATCGATGGCTACTGCAGTGTTACCTGATTAGCCACTGGGTGTTCGCAAGTAAAATGCAGCCCAATTAAGTGCGCCATAGTTTGTGCAAATTGCTGCTGGTAGTATTGGCTCTTGGTAGTTATTTCGCCAGCGGGTTTAATATTGGGGGCCATTACTGCAAACCATATTTCACTAGCCCCTTGTATATCTGCTCCATGGCTGGTCCATTGTTCTTTAATTATATCTCCCCGGCCATGGTCGGTGGTTATAAATAGGGCAGTATTGTTTTTATAAGCTGGGTGGGCTTGCACCGTTTGCCATATTTCTTTTATCCAGGCGTCTACCTGGTGTGCGGCATCTAAATAGTCACGGTAATGCCCATGGTGTGCCCACTCGTCGGTTTCGCCGTAAGCAATGTACAATACCCGTGGCGTTTTATTAGCTAAGTGTTCCATGGCTGCATAATGCGTAAAAACATCCAGGCATTCTGATTGGCCAAAAGGTTTGTACGAATCCTGCAGCATTTTATTAATAACTTTTTGTGTTGCGTTAGCGGTTTGAGTATTGATACTATCAAATGCATTTAACAGGGTAATACCGCTCCGCTGTTTGTTTAATATTCTTTCAAAGGCATTCCAGGCTCCAAAGGCGGCCACGTTGCCTTTATAATGGGGTTGTTTATTTAAAAATTCAAGCAGGTTGGTATGTGGATTGGGGGGATAATTATTGCTATTGATCAGTGTATCCGGATATCCGGTAAATATTTCGTTGTAGCCGGGGTACGAAAACCAATACCTGTTTTTGTTATTTACAAAATTTTGCAGTTGCCTGTTTCCATACAATCTGCCTTGGCTTTGTACTACGCTCCATAAAAATGGCAACAATTTTTTTCTTCTCTCCAAAGGGTTGCTGTGCCAGTACCTGTTGTAAATTGCGGCGCTATCTCCCTGGTTATACAGGGGGTTATTGGCAATGCAGCTATCCATACCGGCAAAAACCTCTTGCCAGCGAAAACCATCGGTGGTAATGATAATGATGTTTTGGGGCTGTTGTGCTTTTGCTGCTAAGGCTACACAAACCAAAAGGGCAAAAAGTATCTTTTTCATACCTTGTAATTTAGCCTACCATTTTAACTCCAATATATTATTTTTCTGGTCAATATCTGCCATTCGCTTGCTTGGGTCAATTTCTGCTTTTGATAAATTGCTCAGCCGCTGATTAAATGTTACAACATAGGTGGGGTGTGTCCACCTCCATGCTTCATGTACCTCAAAGGATTCAGCTAAATTTTCTGCTTTTTTAGTACCATACATTAGGTTGAGGGGTATGTTGTGCAGGGCGGTTGACCCATCTTTAAAAGTTAAGCGTAAGTCTATAGGCATCGGTACCTGCCCGATACGCCTTAGCCTTATTTTTGATTGGCCAGCTTCTTCCCAAAGGCTATCAATAGCATAGTCAATTGTTTTGGTGGTATTGCACCAATACTCTTTATACCAATCTAGTTTGATGTTGCTGATGTTTTCTGCCAACTTAACAAGGTCGGCCGCATTGGGGTGTTTAAAGGCCCATTGTTTATAATATTCAAGCAATAATTTATCCCTGTTTTGAGCACCAATAATATATCCCAACTGGCTCATAAATACGCAGCCTTTTGAGTAGGCAGCTATGCTATAGCCCACATTGGTATTAAAGTGATCGGCATGGGTGGTTAAAGGTTCTTCCCAAGGGCTTTTAGCAATGTAATAATAGCTTTTGTAATTATCATGGTGCAGGGCAGGTAACAGGGCAGCTGCTGAGTCAAGTTTTTTTAAATAAGCGCTGTTGTCTTTAGCTTGCACCCTTCTCACTTTTTCCGTATAATATTCATCCACCAGATCGGTTGCATACTCAGTAAATCCTTCATCCATCCAGGCATACATACTTTCGTTGGTGCCCATCATCATTTGGTACCAGCTATGCATCCACTCATGAAAAACAGTGCCTAGCCCTGGTCCGGCAAGCAAGGTTGCCATGGGGTATTCCATTCCACCATCACCACCATGTATAAACGAATATTGCGGATAGGGGTATTTGCCAAAATTTGTTTCGATAAAGGGTAATACTGTTACGGCAGCCTCGGCCACTGCCATCCAGGCGTCTTCATTTTTTTGCTCACCTGTTTTGTTTTTGTACAGTACATGAATAACCGGACCGCCAGCAGGCATTTTTTTTACAAGGTGTTTATAGTCGGGGTCGGCGGCCCAAACAAAATCATGAATGTTGTTGCCAACAAAATGCCAGTTGCGTTTGCTGGCGGCAATAGCTTTTAAATCGCTGCCAGGGGTGTCATATCCCCAGCCAATTTCTGCTGAATTTACCAGTACACCTGTGCCACCCAGTTTGTAATCTTTATCTATGTTGATGGTAACATCAAAATCGCCCCAAACGCCATAAAATTCACGGGCCACATAGGGTGTTGGATGCCACCCCTCCTCATCATATTCACATAATTTGGGGTACCACTGGCTCATGCTATACCTAACGCCGGTAGATGGGTTATCCCTGCCACTGCGTCTTACCTGTAAGGGTACCTGGGCTTCAAACTCCATCTCCAGCACTACTTTTGTTTTGGGTAAAATGGCTTTGGTAAGATTTACCTCCAGGATGGTTTCGTGGTATTTAAATGGCTGCGATACACCATTTAATTTTAGAGAAATGATTTTTTGATAGCCAATTTCTTCAGGGGTTAGTTTGCTAATACGGTCCTTTACCCGTCCATCCCAATCGGGCCGTCCGTTTACCATTGTTTTACCCAATTGCTGGCTGCGTACATCCATACTGCTGTTTGGCTGAAACGCATTAAAATATAAATGATAAAACACCCGGTTGAGTGCATCGAGCGAGTTATTGGTATATTCTAATTTTTGCTTACCCGTAAATCGGTTAGTGGTAACATCCATATCTATTTGCATGTTGTATTTTGCCCTTTGCTGCCAGCGGTTTGATTGGGCAATTGTTACAAGCGAAAATAAACTGCAGCAGAGCAGGGTAATAGAAGGCCTTAGCATTTCGTAAAATTTTAGTTGGCAAAAATCGGTAAATAGGGCTTAACCTAAAAGTTAATTTGATATTTGGTAAAGGCAGGTTTTATTCAATGCGGCCAAACTGCTTTATACTGTGGCAGGTTTGTTTAAAAAACACCCCATATTTTCTTAAACTTGTTTTTTATAAAAATAGCAGTGGATAGCCCGGTATGGGCAATATCATCCATTCGGCAGGGGCGGTTGATTTACCCTGAAAACAGCTGTCGGCAATAATTACGTTGTACCGTTTTGCAAAGCTGGGTGCCTGGTAAACAAAGTTTTTGATAGCATCTCCGTTGCTATGTGTAGTCGAAAGCGGTTCTACGCAACCGTATGTTTCGTACTAGCTTTTAAAGCCACGGGTGTTAATGCATTTTCCTGCCTGTGGATTTTTGCTGTATTGGGTGGTATCAAATGACAGTTAGCTACGGTGAGCTTACAGAAGTTACAGGCTGCCATGCAAAGCAGCTTAATTTTCTAATCTTTATTTTATTTTTTCTGTCTCAATTCAGCACAAAAAGCAGCAAAATTATTTACACCCCAAGCTTACTTGTACTCGATAAATCCACGATTTATTTTAGCAATTTTGCGTAAGTTTCTAAATACCCCAATGCCATTGCGGCTGCCATCGGGGCTGCTGTTGCCTTCAATCGTATTTATAAACCCACCTTCTACTTTTTCCACCATACCAGTGTGCCCATTAGCACCGCCAGTATTGATGATAAATATATGCCCGGGCTTTACCAGGCTTGGTTTATTTACGGCATCCAGGGCAGTAATTTTTTTGCCGGGGGTATCCCGCCAGTGCGTCATACAGTGGCCGGTTTTTAATAGAGGATTTCGTTTACCCAGTTTTTTTGCAGCTTCGTTAAAACACCAGTACACAAAGGCGGCGCACCAAAAAGTACCGGGCGCTATACCAGCACTTGCTTGGTATGCTTGTACCTTTTCACCACGGTTGCTGCCGGGAGGGTCTTCCATTGTACCAATTTGAGATTGTGCGGCTTTTAATGCTTCTGTAAGCAAGGCATTGCTGGAAGTATCGGCAATGGTAATACTTTGTATGCCAAACAATGCTTGCCAGGTTAAAGAACCCACTTTGCCATCAATTTCCAGCGGCAGGCCATTTTGATCTCTGTGGGTTGCCTGAAAAAGTTTTACCGCTTGTACTGTTTTGGGCCCATAGTTGCCCGATAGTAAAAATGGGCCTAAGCCGGCATCATTTAATTTTTGCTGTATGGCTTTTACGATTGTTTTACTGGCATCACCAGCCTGGATGATTCTGTTGGGGAAATTCATCGTTTTAAATTTAAGCGTAAAGAGAATAGTGTTTATTCTTCTTTAGGCTTCAGGAGGTGTGCATCTGGTGCATAAAGCGGATAATAATAAATTCGGCCGGCTTTATTAACGCCAGGCCAATTTCTACAATTAATCGCCCTTCCAGCACATCAGTTACCATCATTGTTTTGCCCAGGCCTGCCGATACATAAAAGGCCTGCTCGGGTTTGGCGCCTATTAAAGCACCCTGGCGCCAAAGTACGGTTAAATAATTTTCTATAATAGCCCTAATTCTTATCCAGGTGCTTGCATCATTGGGCTCAAATACAAATTGCTGGGTAGATTGCCGGCAGCTTTCTTTTACCATACTGCAAAAGCGGCGTACACAAATATATTTCCACTCATTATCGTTACCTGCCAGTGTACGGCCTCCCCAAATAATGGTGCCACCGCCG
>JBDKJT010000008.1:0-36283 GCA_039796475.1 Bacteroidota bacterium
AAAATCATTATTATTCTGGGGCTTTTCCAGGTATTGTTTTTATCCCGCCATTTTACTTTCCGCTCCTTTGCAAAATAATTGCGCTATGCCTGCAATATAACAGGCTGTATTTGTCTCATTAACCAAAAATCAGCAAAATGAAAAAAAGTTATCACAACCTGCAATGGCTGTTAAAGCCAGTTTTAATGCGATGCCGCTTATTTTTTACACTTATGCTATTGGTAATTCCATTGCTTTTATCAGCGCAAGACGATGGAGCAGATATACAAGGGATAACAACACAGCAAACATCCAACAATGTACAAAACGTAAAAAATATTGTGGAATCACAAAATATCTTCACCGCCAGGGAGCTACTTACAAATGGCGGTAGTTATTCTTTAAAATGGTACGCCGCTGATCCTGAAATTAACAAAGCACCTTACCTGCCCACTTATGCAAAAGTGGCACCCGGTGTATTGGGTTGTGCATCCCCTAGCGGGGGTGTTGGCCGTGCCAGCAACCCTTTAGCAGATGCGGTGGCTTATAATGCGCCGCCTGTTTCGTCTAACCTGGATGCGGTTACCTCACTTGCTCCAAAAGATATGGCACTTTGCCAAATTGTACCTTTTTTTATAGAGATATCTGTTACAGGAGCTACTACTCCCGAAAATGGTGTTATCACTATTAACCCCGAATGGCTTGCAAAAACTACCAGTGGTGATAATTTTGGCTTTGACCCCGCCTACGGGCTTTATTGTGCTTTTGTAGATGTGGCCGATGCCGGTACCAACGACCCCGACGCCAATGCAAAAGTAGACGCCTATACTTCCACCACAGTTGCCATTGGTACCAACAACGAAAAAATTGCAGGCACGGTACAAGTGTCTGGATTGGATGATGGCGATAAAATTATTGTAGAGTTATGGGTGGTACTTAAATGCACTATTCCCTTAGGGTCAACTGGTAATGTGCAAACAAGCTTAGCCGGTGCTCATACTGGCCCGGCTGGCACTACAGGCGATGTAATTAATACGGGCAACCAAACTGTACCACTGCTAAGGGTGCAGGAGTTTTTTTCCGCCGATGCTGATGTATCGATTACAAAAACCGCTAATCCTGTTTGTATTGGCAATGATATTAGCTATACCATTACGGTAGCCAATAATTCTACCAGCACCATTGCAAATGGCGTGGTAGTTACAGATGTTTTAGGCGATAACCTTAGCTATGTTTCTGCTGCCGGGGCCACAGCTGTTGTATCCGGACAAAACATTACGTTTAACCTGGGTGCCTTAACACAGTTACAAACAGTAACAATTACAATAAAAGCTACCCCATCTGCTACCGGTATTGTTAGTAATGAGGCAAGCGTAACGGCCGTTACCAGCGATCCGGATAATACCAATAACAACGCTCAAGTTTCCAGTAATGTATACACAAAACCCACCTGTAGCATTACGGGGGGTGCAGAAAGTATCACAGCAGGCACAAGTACCAACTGGTGTGCTTCGGCTGGTATGGCAGCCTATTTATGGACAGGCCCGGGCGGCTTTTCTTCCACCGACCAATGTGTGGATGTAAGTGCCGCTGGTGAATACTCTGTTACCATTACCAACGATAATGGGTGTACAACCACCTGTACCAGAACGTTGGTACTAACAGAAGCCTGCACACTGCCACCGCCTACTGTTTCAGCACAAAATAATTGTGATGGAACCAGCGTGTTAACAGCTACCAACTATACCGGTACATTGCTATGGAGCACCGGCGAAACCACCGCATCTATCACCGTAAATACCGCTGGCAACTATACGGTTACTCAAACACTGGGCAACTGTACCAGCCCGGCAGGTACCGGTACCGCAGCGCCTAAAACCAAGCCAGCTACACCTGTGGTAATAGTTACCAATAATTGCAATGGCACCTCTATATTATGTACAGATGCCGCAGGCGATTTGTTGTGGAGTAACGGCGAAACCACTGCATGTATAAATGTGGCTGCAGTGGCTACTTACACCGTTACCACCACTATTGATGGCTGTACCAGTGATGAAGGATCTGGTGATGCCGCTCCAAAAACAGCACCCGATGCACCCGTAATTAATGTTACAGAAAATTGTGATGGCACTGCAACTTTATGTACCGATGCCACTGGTGAATTATTATGGAGTAACGGGCAAACAACTTCCTGTATTACCGTATCAGCAGCCGGTGAGTACAGCTTAACCGTTACCGTAAACGGTTGTACCAGTGAGCCGGGCACAAAAACCATCACAACACCTAAAAACAAGCCCGAAAAACCAGTAATAACCGCACAGGATAACTGCGATGGTACCATTACCCTTACTACGGATGCTGCAGGTGCCTTGTTGTGGAAATCAAGTGGCGAAACCACTGCTTCTATTATTGTAAATAAGGCGGGCTCCTATACCGTTACCACCACAGTAAATGGTTGCGAAAGCGAAGAAGGGTCTATTACCGTAGGCACACCTAAGCAACGCCCAGCAAAACCTGTGGTTACAGTAATAGATAACTGCGATGGCACATCCACCCTTTGTACCGATGCCGCAGGCAATTTGTTATGGAGTACAGGTGAAACAACCAATTGTATAACCGTTAACCAGGCAGGTAGTTATACTGTAACAGCTACTTTAAGCGAATGTACCAGCCTTGCAGGCTCGGGTATTGCAGCGCCTAAAAGTACACCGGTTGTTGGTGCAGGTTCCTACGGGCCTGTTTGTGCCAATGCTGTTGCTATCACCCTTGCCGGAAGCCCTGCAGGTGGTGTGTGGTCAGGTACAGGTGTAACAGGCACGGGGCCTTATAGTTTTTCGCCAGCCACTGCAGGTGCAGGTAGCCATACCTTGCTATACAGTTATGTATCAGCTGATGGATGTGCAAACAGTGCCACTACCACTATTGTGGTAAATCCAGTGCCGCCATGCAGTATCACAAATACTACCAGCCCTGGAGCAACTACAGCCAGCCTGGGTGCGGCAGTAAGCTTTAGCGGCCCTGCTGGTATTAATTATGCGTATGCCTGGAGTTTTACAGCCAACACCAGTGGAGCAAGCTTTGCAGCAGGTGCTTCTACTGCCAGTGGTCCTACTGTTACCGTTACTACAGCTACTAGCGGCTCTTATACCTTGTCGTTACAGGTAACCGATTTGGCAAATACTTCCGAGTGTAAGCAAACCTGCAACTATACAGTATCCATAACCCCTGTTGGGCCATACTACACCGTTACACAGGGCTTTTATGGCAACGTGGGCGGTAAAGTAACCACTCCATCCTGCACCACTTATATTGCAGGCAGCAAGGGTAATGTGGATGGTTTAATTGCGGTAAGTATAAAAAATATGCCGGGCCAGCAGCTTAAGCTGGGTATTACGCCAGTTACCGTTACTGCTACCAGCCGCACCTTTATCATGGGTGCCACCCCTGCGGAAGACAGGAACCTGGTTACCTACCTTCCATCAGGCCAAACACCTGCCATAATAGCTGCTAATACGGGTATAAATAACAATACCAATATGAGTGGCAATTTGCCTAAACTGTACAATAAAAAAATCTCCAGCGTATTATTGGGGCAAACAATAACGCTGGCACTTAATGTATATATACCAGGTAATAATTTGGGTGGTTTTGTGTTGAAAACAGGTTATCTAACTACTCAAAAAGCCGATTACACTAAGTGCCCTACTATAAAATTAATTACCTGCAGTACAGATGCCACCGCTATCAGCAGCTTACGGCTTACTACCAGCACCGGGTTAACAGCATGGATTAATGGGGGCACAAAAACGGTGGCCGACCTGCTAAATCTTGCCAGTAACGCCTTAGGTGGTGCAACGCTGCCCGCTGGTATTACATTGGCTGATATTAATAATGCGGTGGATGTAATTAACAGGTCGTTTGATGGAGGCCGTTACTTTCTTGGGTATTATGCTGCGGCCAAATCATGCACCAACCAGCCGGCACCCAAACCAGTATTTACGCAAATCAATGCAGGCGAAAAACTATCCAAACTGTCAGTTGCTGCTTATCCTAATCCGTTTACAGATAGGGTAGCCTTTAACATCATATCTCCCGTTAGCGGAAAAGCAACATTGGATATTTATAGTGTAACCGGCCAACGTTTATACACAGTATATCAAGGGTATTTGTATGCAGGTGTTGGGCAGGTAATAAACTACACCATGCCTGGCGAATTAAAAGGCGCTGTTATTTATAAGCTGATGGTGGGTAACGAAATTGTAAATGGTAAATTGATGCGGCTTAAATAGATCTTTGTTTTTTATGTAATAGCATAAGGGCAGCGCAAAGCTGCCTTTATGTTTTATAAAAGCGATGTATTATTTTCGCAAAAAAAAATTATGACGGATATAAAACTAACCACCGGCGAAATACACACCTCACATGGTGTAATGCAATTTGAGTTGTATGATGATGCTACACCAGGTACTGTAGCCAATTTTAAAAAACTGGTAAGCAGCGGCTTTTATGATGGGCTTACTTTTCACCGGGTAATACCCGATTTTATGATACAGGGTGGTTGTCCATCGGGCAATGGTTCTGGCGGACCGGGCTATAGTATAGCATGCGAAACATCGGCTGCTAAACAATACCACGATAGGGGTGTACTTTCAATGGCACATCGTGGCCCTAATACTGGCGGCTCTCAATTTTTTATCTGCCACACCCGTAGCAGCACCAAACACCTGGATGCTGTACATACCGCTTTTGGGAAAATTACTAGTGGGCTGGATATTATTGACCAGGTAAGGGCCGGGGATGTGATTGAGAAAATTGTACTGCTGTCGTAAAAAAATATAACCATTACAAAAAGCTTTTTATCATGCTGCACCGGTTTTTATAACCGCAGCGATAAAAAGCTTTTTTGTTTTACAAATGGGTGTTTAACTAATTTTATCTGCCGGTTTTTCAAACAACGAAAATAGTTTTAGCACACCGGGTATGCCAGCCCCAAGTGCCGCAATATAGGTTACCGCTTTAGAATAACTTTCTTCCTGGGAGGCAAGTAAAAACACCATAATGGACAGCACTACCAGTAACAGGGGGTTCTTTAGTTTTTCCCAGGTGCTGTTATCTTTAATCTGGTTTTTAATTTTGGCAGCTTCGGTTTGCCCAATGGCAGTAAGAATAAAATTTCTAAATCCTTTATTAAAAATTTTTAAAGTGCCATCGGGCCTTATCACCAGGCCTTTGCCAATAAGCATACCAAGGTTGTAACTATCGTAGGTGTTTACCAGGTTATCTTCCGCTAAATCATACAATAAAAATTTTTCTTCCTTTGTAAGCGATTGCCATATGTACATATAAAAGTAGTGGGAGGTAATTTGCAATTTGTAAGCCAACTCATCTGTTTTGCTTAAGCGGCTTAGTTCGGGTAATTGCAATGCCGTTTCTATAGCTGGTTGCTGCATGCGTTTTAAAAAATGGGTGTAAGCAGTTTCTGTACGTATTTTATCTTTCCAATTATTAAACGACGACTCCATTAATACATTCATCTGTTGATTAACCTGTGTAACAATTATTTCTTCGCTTACAAATCCTTTTGCAGTAATTAATAGTGTAGCAGGCAGGGCGCAGGTTGCCTGTAGTACAAATTGCCCATTACTATCTGTAACAACTGTATACTGGCTATGCAGCAATGATACTACAGCCCCTTGTATGGGTTGATTTTTTGCCCATTTTTTTACAGCGCCTGTAATATGAATATTGCTGTTGTTGCTAGCCATCATTTTATTTTCAGGATCAAGTGGTAGCAGTACAATGCGATAATGCCCCAGCAACACATGCCAGCGCTCAAGGTCTTCGCCGGGTATAGGCTCATGGCGGGTGTTGGTAAGTTGTGCCATTACACTGTCTAAAAAAGCAACAGGATGAATACTGGAAAGTATAAATACACTGCTGTGTTCGGCCAGCATCAGTTTTTCAAGGAAGTTTAGTTTTTTTCTATTGGTATCTGCATCCTGTATATTGTATTCAAAGTGGTTTACAATAATCAGTTTATTTTTTGTGTTTAAAATTGAACGGGTGTATTGCTCCCACATGGTTTCTTCAAATGGGCCAGGCGATACCGGTATATTAATAAGATCAGCAACACATACATTACTACGGTCGTCATCAGCTTCGTTATATACCAATTTACTGGTTCCACTTACTGTTATTTCACCATTTTTTATTTTGTTAAGGATGTGAAATTTTTTTCCAGCCCCAGGCAATCCTATTACAAATACAAGATTGTTTATTTGAGGATTTGCCAGCACTTCGTTATCCAGGTTTTTCCAGGTTCCGGGGTCGGGTATATCCAGCCCAAATAGCTTTGCCAGTATGTTGTGCAGTATAAAATAAAATACAATCAATGCCAATACCAGCATCATCCAAAATACCATGCCTTTGTAGTGAAACCCATTTTTTGAGTATGGTAGTGGAAAATGATAATTAAGATTGGCAGATTTTACTACCAGTGTTTTTCCGGGTATCGTCAATGGATAATATGTAATGGTGCCTTGCTGTTGCCTGCAGGCATCTTGCAAAAGGTGGTTAAAGTAAAATGAAGAATCTGCAGCGCCCACAGCCGAAAGCTGGTCTTCGGTAACCGCTATATCATTCATAAAAAACCGAAAATTTTTCAGGTATAAAATCGTGTTGCTGTCTTCTTTTTTATATGCTGGTATTTGTATGGCGGCACTATCTGCCTGGCTAAGTATTTGGATATCTCTTATCCAGCTTCCATCTATATAAATACCCGCTGGCAATATGCCCTGGTTTATACGCTGTACATCTGATAGTGTTTTTATTTGAGGCGCAAGCTTACTCACAAAATCTAGGTGCCGGTAACGGATATTTAAATTCTGCTCATAATTATACGAGGAGGAGTAAAAAAATACAACCGGGATGCCACAAGTAACCACCAGCCTTGTTAACCCCATCAGTATAAAATTTTTACTGTAGGTAGATGTTACCTGCATCTTACCTGCTATTTTTTTGATAGTATGCAGCACTGTTTGCTGGTAATAAAATAGCAACAGCCCAAGCAGTATCGTTGTTGCCTCAAACAAAAACAGGTGTGTAAGAGCAGTTGTATCCAACAATTTAATGGCCACAATATTGGTAAATAAAATAATAAGGGTGAGGCAGCAAAGGGCATACACTTTAAAACGCAAAACATTTTTATTTTCTGCATGGTATCTTTTGGCAAACAGGCTGTTTAAAAATAATGGGATAATTGCTACCGAAAAAAGCAGTATAAAAAAATAGCCTAAAAAACTACTGTAGGGCATACTTGCCATTAGCAGCAGTATCAGCAGCGTATTAAAAATGCTGCTTTGTACATACTCTTTTTCGCATGATTTTTTTGGGCCTAGCCAGGCAGTATCAAACAATTGCTTTTTTAAAAACGACCGGCGGGCAGATGCCATAAATACCAGCATCAATTGCAGCATTAAAAAAGATACAAACAACAGCAGCATCGATAAGGTAAAACTAAATATTGCAGTATCTCTTGTTTCTTTAAAAGAAGTATCACTCAGCACCAGCAGGTAATAAGGCAGCTGAGCCATTGGCTTTATAAAAATACTGTACTCTTTACCAAAATAACTGCTGGTAAAATACCCGGGCGCCCTTGCCTCCAGGTAACTTTTTAATTTAAGTTTAGATGAAAACTCTTGCAGCAGGTTTTCTACCAGGTTTCTTTCTTTTTCTGAGTGGTATAATACTTTGCCGGCTTTATCGATGATGGCATAGTGGTAACCTTTGGGCAACAAAGAGGGCTCCAGGCTTTTGATATTAACCGATACAGCAGCAACAGTTTCACCGGTGGTTGTTTGCAATTTAGATGGAATGGATACCACCGATCTAAAAGTGCCACTCGTCCAGGATATTACCTGGTCTAAATAATAGGGGCGGCTGCCAGCGGTTATATAATTTTTTTGTTCTGTAATGCCTTTAAAATATTCCCTGTGGCTGTAGTCGCCATGTGGCGCATTCATTTTATCGGTAGTCCAGTTTGTAACTTCTACGCCATTTTTATCTAACCAAAAACACTGGTTGATGTGCAGGTTTTTAAAGGTGGCCGTTATTTCAGCCGGTGCATAACCGGTAGATAAGCGGTTATGTTTTGCCAGCATGATTGGCGAATCATTCAGGTGTGTAATGTTTTTATTGTATACCGGGTAGTTAGCTGCCAGCAGGGAGTCTGCGTTGTACACTGCTTTAATAGCTGTATTTACTTCGCTATTAAACGAGGTTTCAATGGCATGTGCCAATTGCTCTTTTGAGTCGTTGGTTTTGCCAAATCTTGCCGGCAGGTTGTATTTAAAAAATACAAAAAATAGCAGGGAAACCAATAGCATAGCTATAAAGATGGTCATGATACCATCGGTAATGGTTAGCCTGTCTTTACTACCCATCAAGTATAACTTTATCCAGGGCAGGGTTAATATAATGGCAAGCAACGCAGTTACCAGCATCAATACTATGGCAGCAGGCAATTGGTTTTTTTCTGCCTGGTATCGTTGATTGCTTAGCAGCCCTCCAATAATCCATTCACTACTGGGGGTTAGTTGTACCGCCTGTAAAAATATTTTATAGTCAGATCCGCCCACATTACGTGTTATCATTCCGCCATTTCCAATGCCACTTTTTTTGGCAAATAACGAGTCTCTGTCGATACCGTTTATGCCAGCCGGAAAAGTTTCGTAAATGGTTTTGTTATTGTGAAACACTACAAACTCATCAAATATATTTTTGGGCAGCAGCATTTGTACAAACTGTGCTGCACTCATGTGCATAGCCATACGGTAGGCTGTGCTGTCTTTATTATTACTGCTGCTTTGTGTAACAAAAAGGGCCAGCTGTTTGGTTTTATCATTAATGGTAATGGCATAGTTACCATATGTGCTGTCGTTGATAACATAATTTCTTTTTGCCGACACCAGCGTAGGTTGCGTAAGTACAAAGTTTTTGGTAGAATATTGTTGTACATACTGCTGGATGTTTTCTTTTTCGGGTGAGGCAGCCCGGCTATAATTGATCAGCAGGTTACTAATAAGTGCGGTACTGTTTTCCAGCTTTTCATGCATATTTCTATCCATGTTTTGCAAAGCCCTAAAGCGTTGCTGCTGTACATTTTTTTCGTTATCAGGTATATAAATAAAAAAATAAACGGCCGCCAGTACAATAATTACCACCAACGTAGTAAGTACGGTTACCTGGTTTTT
Organism: Bacteroidota bacterium; assembly: GCA_039796475.1. Lineage (GTDB taxonomy): Bacteria > Bacteroidota > Bacteroidia > Chitinophagales > Chitinophagaceae > Ferruginibacter. Next base: position 9,231 of record JBDKJT010000008.1, read on the forward strand.
GCTAATAGAAAAAATGTTTTTTATCATCTCCAAATATTTAAATGGGCAGTACAGTTGTGTAGAGAGGTAGGTTAACCAGCGTAAAAGTTAACAAGGGTTTGTGGCTGGGAGTGTACTTGTAAACCGGTTACAAAACACAGCCGGCAAACAACATTACAATTACAAAAACAGGTAAGCCTGTTTGTTAGTTGGTGGCAGGTGCCGGCGCAAGGTTTACAGCAGGTTTTCTAAATAAACTATAGTTAAATCCAAAAACAGAGAAGAAGCCATTGCTGCTGATAAACGGCGCATTAAAATCTTTACCAACACTTATATTAAAACTTACATCTGCAAAAATTCTGTACGAGCCCTGTGCACTAAGGCGATAGGTAAAATCTTTTTCTGTACGGGTAATGGGCTGGTTATTGCTATTTATATCTGGTATACTTGCATTGTACCAGCGGAATGCACCCTCTACTGCAATATTTATTTTGTTTAGTTCTTTTATGTAACTAAAGCCAATATCAAAATTATTAATACCCGAGTCTTTATTGGCAAAAAGGTACCGGGCTGTTATTGTCCATGCATCGGAGGGGGTAAAATAGTTAGAGGCATTTAGCCAAATACCCCCCCGTTCAAAAGATTTTTTGCTGCTGCTGTTAAAGCCGGTGGCTGCAGCTATTTCAATTATCAGTCCAGTACGTTTTTTATTTAAATGGGCTACTTTTTCTACCAGGGCGCCGTTGCTATCTATTACTGTGCTATTTAAGTCGGTTAAAAAATTTCGAATGCCGCCGGGGCTGTCATCAAAGTTTTCGGCCCTTGCTGTAGCAGCCTGCTGCAATTGCTCAATAAGGTTGGTGCTATAGTTTAAAGCGGTAAGGTTGCTAACAATAAAATTGATTGCTGCCAATCGTGTTTGTATGGCTGTACCTACCTGCGCAATTGCACCCCCAATAATATTGCTGATATTTAGTTGGGTATTTAATTCTTTTTCAGCTTTCAGGTATTCCGGCAGAGGCCGGCCATTCACCAGCTTAAAGCGTATGCCAGCACCTAATTTGTTTTGGTTGGTGATACTGTCTTTTACTGTAGCAGCAGAAATATTTAAGCTTTGGATAAAGCATTGCCCAACGCCGGGGTTTAGATATTGCTCACGGGTAAGTGTAGGCCTGCTTTTTAACCAGTAGGGCGATACATCCAGTCCGATATTCATTAAAAGTTTTCCCTGCTCATCAAAGCTGTTTAATATATCTGCACCAAGGTCTTTATTACTAGTGGGCTTCATCACCACCGATGGCTCGTAATTTAAAATGCTAAAAGCCGGGCTAGATGGCAATACCATATCGGTAGATTGCTGTGCATTTACCTGCAGCACCAGTGTGGTTAGTATTACAATAATTATTTTACTCATCTTCTTTTTGTTTTGATACTGCGGGTGCCGCTATCAGCACTATTTAAAATTTTGATGATAAAGCAAACCGTATCCAGGTTGTTGCTGGCCTCCTTACTATAAGGGCCATATACAGTAGTGTTACTGCCTTCTTTAATATTTACGGTAATGCTTACCCAGTTTGTTTCATCCAGCGTATCCACTACGGTGGCAGAAATAATGGTTCTTTTATTTTTTACATTGCTGGCATTGCCAAGGTTTGCAGTTTTATTTATGCCTTTTAGTTCCTGGTCTAAAAAAATAAGGTAGGCGCCATTTTGTGCATCGCCAATGATTACTTCGGTGATAAGCGGTTGTGTTTGAGTAATACATTTATAGCGATCTTCAATTTCTACATAAGTTAGTGCCATAGTAAGGAGGTTTAATGTGATATATTATGCCCTGTTGCAAGCAATAGCAACAGCAGCGCATAGCTGTAAATAATTTAACGGCGTTTATTTTTTGTGGAGGAGTATAAGCAGTGGGGGGCTTCACACAGGAGTGAAATGATTATCAATTTAGCAACAAATTTTTAAAAATACAACAACCTTGTAAAAGCCTTTACTGGCTTGGCTTAGCGACGGCTTAAAGGTTTAATGCTATTTTTTATGCCTTTTATTGTTACAGCCATTTTAATTTATTTGAGTAACCACCGCTTACCACTTCCGGTTAGTTTAGGGCAGTTTCAGTCAGGCGCTGCCAATTAAAATTTGGGAGGGTAATAAGTATAAGTTGAAGCCTGCTTATCTCAGATTATTATTGGGTGGTGGATGCCGGCAGTTTTACAAGGTTTTAAAACGAGTGCGGTTGTATGGCGCTGTTAAAGAAATTATTATTACCGAAAATGGTGCATGTTATAAAGATGTGCTTAAAAATGGGGTGATTGCTGATGAGCAACGAATCCAGTATTTTAAAGATCACCTGCAGGCAGTACTAAAAGCAAAAAATGACGGCGTGAAAATTAAAGGATATTTTGCCTGGTTGCTTACCGATAACTTTGAATGGAGTGAAGGTTTTAAAGCCCGGTTTGGGTTGGTGCATATTGATTTTAAAACACAGGTACACACTATTAAAAATACGGGTTACTGGTGGCGTAATTTTTTGCAAACCGGGTGGGCCTAAAATAAAAATGTACTTTCAATTCCGATGGAATTTTTTTGAAAGTACATTTCTTTGATATTAGATTGTATTGAACGGGAAAAATGGATAATGATTAATGATATAATATTACTGCACCAGGCAGATAGTAGGGCTATGTAAAGCGTTAAAAAAGGCAGTGCAGGCGGTAGCTTTAACTTTTGATTTACAATTGCCAATGGGTATAAATAGAAAGGGGTGGGGCTTTAGTAAATTAACCAGGGTTGGGGTTAAGGTAATAACCGGATGCCGGTTTTTTCAAAGCTTATTTTTCTTTGTTTGTACAAGTTGCCCGTTACCATTTTAAATGTTTTTTTACTCATACCAAAAAAGTCGTAAATCGCTTCTGGAGAGCTTTTGTCGTAGTAGGGGAGGTAGCCATTATTTTCTTGCAGCAGGCGCAGTATTTTGCCAGATTCGTCTTCCACTCTTTGATAACCGGGCTTACCAGCCACCACATCTATTTTGTACCGATCGGTACCTCCGGCAGACTCGGGGTGTATCTTTTTAATAAAACCTTTAAACTGATCGCCTACCTGTATATTACGGTAAATCTCATTAAAATGCAATACGCCTGTATGTTGCTTATTGATGATGCATACATAGCCAATATCGGTTCTGCGGTATACAATCAGCGCTACCTCATCCAGTTCTTTTACATAAAGGGTTTCGTTTTGCAGGGAGCCTGCAAATTTTTCGGTAGCAGTTAGCCTGCCCGTTTGTTCATCCAGGTAAATTTTTACTAGGTAATCGCCATTTACCCTCATACCCACTAATTGCTTTGATTTGGGTACAAAAATATCCTTCATCAAGCCGTTGTCTAAAAATGCACCTTGTGGGGTTACCGTTACAGCCCTTAGCTTTACAATATCTCCTACAATTCCTTTAGGCTGTTGGGTGGTAGCAATCAGCCTGTCTTCGCCATCATGGTAAATAAATACGCTTAGCTCATCCCCATCTTTTAAGCCAGCCGGTACAAATCGTTTTGGCAATAAAATACCCTTGTCTCCATCATCCAGAAACACACCAAATTCCACTGTTCTTAACACTTTCAGCAGGTTATATTCGCCAACTTTTACCATAATCAGATACTGAGGTTTATCGCCGTTTATTTAACAGGGTTAAAAAGGCCATCTACAAATTCTTTTTTATTAAATACCAATAAATCGGTGGCTTTTTCGCCAACACCAATAAATTTTACGGGTATTTTAAATTGGTGGGCAATGGCCAACACCACGCCGCCTTTAGCCGTACCATCCAGTTTGGTAATGGTAAGGGCAGTAACATCGGTAGCAGCTGTAAAGTGCCGGGCTTGCTCCAGCGCATTTTGGCCTGTACTACCATCTAATACCAACATTACCTCATGTGGAGCATCGGGTATTACTTTTTGTATCACCCTTTTTATTTTGCCCAATTCGTCCATCAGGTGGGCTTTATTGTGCAGGCGGCCAGCCGTATCAATAATAATTACATCCACAGCACGGGCTACGCCGCTTTGTACTGTATCAAAAGCTACAGAGGCAGGGTCGCTGCCCATTTCTTTTTTTACGATGGGCACACCCGTACGATCGCTCCAGATGGTAAGCTGGTCTACCGCGGCAGCCCTAAAAGTATCTGCAGCGCCCAGCAGCACCGATTTGCCGGCCAGCGAAAAATTATGCGCCAGCTTGCCAATGGTGGTGGTTTTGCCTACACCATTTACACCTACCACTAAAATAACATGTGGCTTGTTGCCAGCAGGCAGCTCATAATTGTCGTAGCTGGTATCCTCCGGGGCATCTACCAGTACATTTTCTATTTCGGTTTTTAAAATATTGTTTAGCTCAGCCGTATTCAGGTATTTATCTTTAGCTACCTTTTTTTCAATTCTGCTAATAATGTCCACCGTGGTATCAATGCCCACATCTGCACTTACCAATGCTTCTTCCAGGTTATCCAGCACCTCTTCATCCACAGTGCTTTTGCCAGCTATTGCTTTGGAGATTTTACTAAAAAAACCTTCCTTGGTTTTTTGCAAACCCTGGTCGAGGGTTTCTTTTTGTTCTTTTTTGCCAAAAAATTTATCAAATAATCCCATGTAGATAGTTTGATGGTTGCGGAGCCAGGCAAAATGCCTGCTTTGCGCCGGGTAATTTAATATCGCTAAAATAAAGAAAGCTGTCCCAGTTTTAATCAGGACAGCTTGTTATATTTTTATTCTCATGCTATTATTACTGAGCTAAGTAATCTTTCACTTTGTCTTTGTGAACGATTGCTTCTTTAAAAGTGTAAGCACCTGTTTTAGGGCTACGTACGGCACGTATTACCTTAGTCCAGTTTTTTGCTTCGGCCGAAGCCTTTGCATCTTTAATTTTAGCGTTCTTTGAAGCTACCTTTGCCATTGTATTAAATTAAAAAGTTTATAAGTTATAAGCATTGGGCATTGCATGATACAGGCAAAAACCTGTATACACTACACTTGCTTACTTGATTTCTTTATGAACAGTTACTTTTTTCAGGATAGGGTTGTATTTTTTTAACTCAATCCTTTCAGGAGTATTTTTTTTGTTTTTGGTGGTAATGTAGCGGCTTGTACCGGCCATACCACTGGTTTTATGCTCAGTGCACTCCAAAATCACCTGAACCCTGTTACCTTTCTTTGCCATTGTTGTATTGTTAAAAAGTTATTTATCTGGTTTAAAACAGGCGGGGCCTGTAAACACATCCATTTAGATCTTTTCGCCTGCAGCCCTCAGTTCTTTTACTACTGATAACAAACCATTTTTATTAATGGTACGAATCGCTTCAGATGAAACCTTTAAGGTAACCCATTTGTCTTCCTCAGCCAGGAAATAACGCTTGGTTTGCAAGTTGGGTAAAAACCTGCGCTTGGTTTTAATATTAGAATGCGACACCTTATTTCCAGTGATGGGCTTTTTACCTGTAACCTGACATACTCTTGCCATAATGCTAAAATTTTGGACGGCGAAGGTAAGCAAACATTTTGGATTTTGCTTTTTGAAACAGCTTTTTTTTTGACAATCTGCTTATTTCTGCCTGTTTTTCTGCCGATAGTTTGATGATCAGCGGGTTGAGAAAATTAATTGGTTTGCTCTGTGGTTACTGATATAAAGTAAAATTTGCCATTTTAGGGCTTAATATGCCCCGTCCGGCGATGTTTGCCATAGCTTACCCGGTACATTTGCAGCAGCACCGCCATAATAATTAAGCCTACACCGGTATAAAAATTACGATTGAGGTGGTTGTTTTCGCTAAAAAAAATAAATGCCAGGATGATGCCATAAACAGGCTCCAGGTTATAAGCCAGGTTGCAGGTAAAGGGCGATAATTTTTTGAGAGCGTTCAGTTGCAAATCAAAACACAACACGGTACAAAGCCAGGCCAGTATCAGCAACCATATCCAGTCGGTTGCGGTGGGCCAATAATAGGTAGCCGGAAAAAAATGCAGGTACACAGGTGTAAGCAGGGTAAGCAACAGCAGGCCGCCACCCATTTCGTACAAGGTTAGTATTTCTGGTGGATGTTTTGCCAGTAGTTGCTTGTTAAAAATGGGAAATAAAGAACATAGTATGGCAGAGATTACCCCGTAAATGATGCCCATTTTGTATTGTGGGTGAAAATCAAAAATGATATAGATACCGGCGATGGCAATAGCGCCCAGCGTTATTTCTGCAACAGATATACGCCGGCGGTTGATCCATGGATCAAACAAAGCCGAAAAAAAGCCGGCGCCCGAAATGCATACAACGGCAATAGATACATTGCCATATTTAACGCTGCCATAAAAAAACACCCAGTGCAGGGCTATTACCAGGCCCACACCCACCATTTTTATCAATTCCTTTACGGGTACTGCGGCCAGTTTTTTTCGCCAATACAGGATGGCTGCCAACGAGGCTACGGTAAGCAGCATACGGTACTCAACAAGTAATATTTCATTTAACCCAATTAGCTTACCCAGTATAGCTGTAAAGCCAGCTAAAAACACGGCGGTATGCAATTGTAACAATGCCTTTTTCATCGGGCCAAAGATACTTAAAACAAAACCGCCCCGTAAACGGAGCGGTTTGATAATGAAATATTTAATCTAAATTATGCTTTAGCAGGCTTGGCGGCTGCTTTTGTATCGGTATGGGTTTCTGTATCGCCCAGTGGCCTGTCTTTGGCAAAATCTACCAATATAGGTGCTGCCACAAAGATAGAAGAGTAAGTACCGGTAATAACACCAATCAACATTGCAAAAGCAAAACCCCTGGTAACCTCACCACCAAAGATGAAGAGGATAAGGATGGTTAAAAATACCGTTAACGAGGTCATAATGGTACGGCTTAGCGTATCATTAATGGCCCGGTTAATGATGGTGCCTTTATCGCCCAGTTTAGAGCCTTTGCTGTACTCCCTGATACGGTCAAATACAATTACGGTATCGTTCATACTAAAACCAATCACCGTTAATACCGCTGCAATAAAATGCTGGTCAATCTCCAACGGAAATGGTACAATATTTTTTAAGAAGGAGAATACGGCCAAGGTAATAAATACGTCATGCAGCAGGGCTACAATGGTACCCAGTGAGTATCTCCAATCTCTAAATCGTAATAAAATGTACAGGAAGATGATAACGATAGAGAAGATGGTGGCTTTAATAGCTCCCTTCTTTAAATCTTCTGAAATGGTAGGTTGTACAGTTTGGCGGCCTTGTATGTTTTGTGCAGCAAACTGCTCAAAACTAGTACCGGCTGGCACTACCTTTTTTAAACCTTCAAACAACTTGCGTTCTACCGCTTCATCTGCATTGCTAACCCCCTTCATGTAAGAGGTGGTGATGTTTAGGTGTTTGTTGTCGATTACCGTTTTAATTACTGGAAAATCGCCTTCAAATGCGTTCTTCAGGTCTTCCCTTACATCATCAACTTTTACAGCTTGTGGTAATTGTACAGTGTAGCTGCGTCCACCTTTAAACTCCACCCCTTGGTGAAATCCATTAAAAAACGAGCCTACACCCAACAGTAACACCACTATCGATATACCATAAGCTACTTTGCGGTACTCGATAAACTTAAAGTTGGCATTTTTAAATACTTTACGAGATAGGCCGGTAAAATAATTGAAGTGACGGTTTTTGTTGGTCCAAAAATCAGTGATAAGCCTTGATACTAAAATACCGCAAAACAACGACAGGGTAATACCCAGCATTTGTGTAGTGGCAAAGCCAAGCACAGGGCCTAAACCAAAAATAAACAAGATGGCTGCGGTTAAAAAAGTAGTAACGTGGGCATCAATCACCGGGGCCATTGAGCGTTTGTAACCATCATTAACAGCTTGTTGGTAACTTTTACCTCTCTCCAGTTCTTCTTTAATTCTTTCAAAAATAATTACGTTGGTATCTACTGCCAGGCCTACGGTAAGTACCAGGCCGGCAATACCTGCCGCTGTTAAAGTAAAGCCCATGGCTATTAATACGCCAATGGTAAACAGCAGGTTTAATATCAGCGAAATATTAGCTACCCATCCTGCGGTGTTATAATACACCAGCATTAAAACAAATATTACTAAAAACGAAATGCCAAAAGCCATTGCACCGCCGTTTACCGACTCTTTACCCAATGTTGGGCCTACTACTTGTTCAGCTACAATTTTAGCTGGTGCATTTACCTTACCTGATTTTAAAATATTACCTAAATCCTGGGCTTGCTCAATGGTAAAGTTGCCAGAAATTTCGGAGTTGCCACCCTCAATTACACCGTTTACATTAGGGGCAGAGTACACCACATCATCCAACGTAATGGCAATAGGGCGGTTAACGTTATCGCCGGTAAGCCTTGCCCATGTTTTGGAGCCGGTGGCCGTCATTTGCATTTTTATAGATGGGCGGCCTTTATCATCGTAGCCCTGTCCGGCTTCTTCTACACCTTCGCCTTCCAGTTTGGCCTTTTCGCTGCCAGGTACTGTTTTAATGGCATAAAGTGGGTAGTAACGCTGGCCGGTTTTTTCTACTTTTTCTTCTACACCATATAAAAATTTCATGTCTGCCGGAAACGCCGCTTTTACCACATCCAGGTTCATGTAATTATTAAAAGTGCCGGTATCTTTTAGCATTACGCTGCCTATGGCAGGTGCAAAAGCAGGTTGTCCACTTTTATCAGTTTGGGGTAAAATGGGGTTGATAACCTTTAAAAATGCATTTTGGTTGGCAGTTTGCTTAGCTGTATCAGCTCCACTAATGAGTGCGGTAACAGCTTTGTCGGCTGTGCTTAAAGATTGATCAAGCTCGCCAATATTGTACACCTCCCAAAATTGGAGGTTGGCACTTGCTTGCAGGTATTTACGTACCCTGTCTTTATCGGTAACACCGGCTAGCTCTACCTGTATGATGCCTTTATTTTCATCAAGGTTGATATTGGGTTGAGCTACACCAAATTTATCAATACGCTTTAATAAAACCTTATAGGTTTCTTTAATGGCGCCTTGCGATACGGTTCTTATCTGGTTAATTACCTGGTCGTCGCTATCGGTAATTTTTACTTGTTTGCCTGCGCCTGAAAATAGTGCAGCCAGTTTAGCCCCTGGATTTTGCTGCTGGTAAGCATTTTTAAACAGCGTAATGTAATCTTCATTACTGCTTATTTTTTGTGCAGTGGCAGTTTGCAATGCCTTTAACAGGGCTGGATCTTTAGCGTTATTGCTTAAAGATTTAATTAAACCTTCCAGGCTTACATCCATGGTTACACTCATACCGCCTTGCAGGTCTAAGCCAAGGTTTAGCTCATTTTCTTTACATTTTTGATAGCTGGTACCAATAATGGGATAAATGCTTTTATCCCTGGTGCTGTCAAGGATGTGTTGTTTCCTGCTTTTAACCAGTGCTTCAAATTCTTCACTTTTGGCATTGAGTTGAGGATTTTGGGATTTTACGGATCTTTCTGCCTGCTGCTGCACCTTGCTTTCGTAGCTGCGAACCACCCAGGTGTAACTTAGTTCCCACAGGGAGATCAAAATCAGCGCAATGGCGAAAAACCACACTAAACCTTTCAGTTTCATAATCTGTTACTTTTTAGTAGCTGTTTTATTTGTTTTTTAAGAAGTTCGCAAAGATAGGGGAAAAACCCTTTTAAGATATTCTGGCCTTATTTTCAAATTTTCTGCATTTTGCAGGCTAAATAAACGCTATGCAAATCAAGCACCTGCGCTGGCTACCGGTTATTGTTTCAATGTGCTCATTATTAAGTTGTACGGCCACAAAAGCTCCGGCTTCTAATACAGCGCCGCTGGTTTTTGCTAAAGACAGCAGCAAGGCTTTTAAAGACGAAATATTGCCTGATACATCCATTACCGATCCATTTATGTTGCAACTGCTGCAGCAATATCCCCAATATTTTAGCCAGGTACTGGCTAACCGTACCAGCTGGAATGTGCAAATAATATATACACAGGTAAACAGGGGAGCCAATGGTATTGCTGCTTTAACGCATCATTATTTTAATGTAGATGCCGGCCGATATTTTTACCCGGCTTCTACGGTAAAATTTCCGGTAAGCATATTGGCCCTGCAGCGGATAAACGAGTTAAAACAATATGGCATTGATAAAAATACCACGATGCTTACCGAGGCTGCCTATAGCGGCCAAACGGCTGTATATAACGATGCTACCACGCCCAATGGTAAACCCAGTATAGCCCACTACATCAAAAAAATATTGATGGTAAGTGATAATGATGCCTACAATCGCCTGTTTGAATTTTTAGGTCCTCGCTATATCAACGAGCAACTACATCAAAAAGGGTATACCACTGCACAGCTATTGCATCGCTTGCAGGCAGCCCTGAGTAAGGATGAAAACCGGCATACCAATCCTGTAAAATTTTTAGATGCTGCCAACAAGGTTTTGTACCAGCAACCCATGCAGGTAGACGAAACCGTTTATGCCTCCCGAAACGACTCGTTGGGCAAAGCCTATTATGCTGGCGACCAACTTATCAACCATCCGATGGATTGCGCTGGCAAAAACAGGCTTAGCCTGCCCGACCTGCATCAAATACTCATCAGCCTTGTTTTTCCTAATAAGGTTACCGCTGCACAGCGATTTAATATCAGCGACGACGATCGTAATTTTTTATTAAAATACATGAGCCAGCTGCCCACCGAAAGCACCTACCCGCCTTATGCAGATGATACAGCCAGCTATTACCCGGCTTATTGCAAATTTTTGTTGTACGGTGCCCAAAAAGGGCCACTGCCTGCCAACCTGCGTATTTTTAATAAAGTAGGCGACGCATATGGCCAGTTACTGGATGTAGCATACATAGTAGATTTTGATAAAGGGGTGGAGTTTTTTTTATCGGCTGTTTTGTATTGTAATAACGATGGCGTACTAAACGACGATGCTTATAATTACGATGATATTGGCCTGCCATTTATGAAGCACCTGGGCGAAGTAATTTATGAGTATGAAAAAAAGAGGGAAAAAAAACAGCAGCCAGATTTAAGCAACCTACGCTTTGTATACGATAAATAATATACAGCATTGCTACTGGTTTAGCTGCCTGTAATTTTTATAATAATAGCCATGATAAAAAAGTATTCAATTTTAACCGGCATCATCATTTCCATTATTTTATTAAGCATTGCAATGGCCATCTATCCCGGAGGGTCGATGTTTGATAAAAATACCACCGGCTTTAGCTTTACAAAAAACTTTATCAGCAATTTGTTTGGATCAAAGGCTTTAAATGGCGCCCACAATCCATCCCGTATATGGGCACTGCTAGCCATGTTGATACTGCCTTTTACCTACGCCTTGTTTTTTAGCAGTATGGCCAAAAAAATACCTAATATAAAAATTGCCAATATTGTAAAGTATGCAGGGTTGGCCAATATTTTTTGTACGTTTTTAATTGTAACAGCCCTGCATGATTTAATGCTGAACATTTCTATCACACTGTTTTGGTCTAATATCGTTTTTATTACAGCCTTTATCTTTAAAACCCGGTTGTGGGTATTTAAAATACTTTGTATTATTTGTGTGTTGATTTTTTATTACAGCATTTTTTTGTGGGCTACCAACAATTGGGTGTTGTTGCCAATACTTCAAAAAATCAATTTCATCAATTCTACCTTACTCATTATTGCATTGGAGTATTTTACCACGGCACAAGATTTTACTGCCCGGCAAATGCCAGCACCTGCCAACACAAGCCTGTAATTTTAAAAACAGTTATAAGATTGGCGGCATATTAAACAGCATAAGTATTTGCTGCATTCAACCACTACAATGGCAGCGCTTTTGTAACTTTATAAAAACAGTAGTAACATGAAAAAGAAAAATCAAATAGGGCTGGATGCCAACAAAGCAAAAGCACTGGCTAGCGAGTTAAACCTGCTATTATCCAACCTGCAATTATTTTACATCAATGCAAGGGGTTTTCATTGGAATATTAAAGGCGATAAGTTTTTTGAACTGCATGTAAAATTTGAAGAATTGTACAACGATACTTTTTTAAAGATTGATGAAGTGGCCGAAAGAATACTAACATTGGGTTACCAGCCTTTGCATGCTTATAGTAGCTATTTAGCTGAAGCCGCCATAAAAGAAAGCACCAATATATCCGACGGTAAAAAAGCTGTAAGCCTCGTATTAAAAGGCTTTGAAGTATTGCTGGAGGAGGAAAGAAAAATATTGGAGCTGGCAGCAGATGCCAACGACGAAGGTACCAATGCGCTGATGAGTGATTATATACGGCAGCAAGAAAAACTGGTGTGGATGTACTCTGCCTACCTGGGTTAATACTATACTTAAATAGTTAGCGCCACTGGCTGTAAGGCTGGTGGCTTTATTTTACCATATAGCCCAGCTCTGCATCCAACGATAAATGCTGGTTAAGCAGTTTTTCAAAACGTGTTCTGTCTTCCAATATTTTAAAGCATCTTTTGGGTATAATAATCGCTTGCAGGGAGTTGATAAATAGAAAATAGTACAACTGGTTTTCATGCTTTCGGGTAAAAGCTTTCCATTGGTATTTATTTTCGGTATAGCTATCTTTTACCAACAGTTCATGCTCGCCAGCTTCCAGTGTTTTTTCGGTAAACAACAAACTGTTTTGCTCATCGGCTGCAAATTTTTCGCCTTGTTTTTTGATGCTGTTTCGGGCAGTAATGATTTGTACAACGGTGGTAAAAATAATTACGCCAATATACAGGTATAAAAACCATGAGTGAAAGCTAAAAAAACCGGTATAAAATATAATGGCTACCAATGCAGCATTGGTAAGCACCTGCTTTAGGTAATACTTAATTTTTTTTCGTTTTTGATGGGGGGCATCCCACACAATATATGTGTAGTATTGTATGTAATCTTCCTGCGTAAGTGTATACTTGGCTGTTATCATAAATACTAAAAAAAATGCTGCGGTATGGTTACCGCAGCATTAAAAATTATTTTTTCTTTATTGCCGATTTTTTAGGAGCTGCTTTTTTAGAAGCGGTTTTTTTAGCCGGAGCCTTTTTTTCAAAGGCGCCAGGTTCTTGCTGTTCAATCATTTTTTTAATACTCTCCAAGTCAATACTGGCCAGCTCTTCGGCTGAGTATTTTGTTTTGTCGGCCTTGTTCAGCAGCTTTAGCATTTTTTTGCCAAAACGGATAAAAGGGCCCCAGCGGCCATTTTCGATGGATATTTTTTCGGCAGGCCATTGCTGTATATAGCGGTTGGCTTCTTTTTCTACTTTTTTTGCAATCAACTCTTCACAATCTTGCTGGGTAAGCGTATCAAAGTTATAAGCCCTTGGTACGTTTATAAACAAGTCGTTCCATTTAATAAAGGGTCCAAAGCGCCCTTTTCCTTTGGTAACAGGTTTATCCTCTACCATTGCAATGGGGGCATCTTCTTCTTTTTTGGCTTCGATAATTTCAATGGCCCTGGCAAGGTCTACCTCAAAAATATCTTCGCCTTTGGGTATCGATACAAACTGTTCTCCAAATTTTACATATGGCCCAAAGCGCCCCACATTTACGGCCACCTCCTGCTGCTGGTATTCGCCCAGGGTAAGGGGTAGTTTAAACAGGTCCATGGCTTCTTCCAGCGATATGGTTTCTATGCTTTGGTTATTTTTTAACCGGGCAAATTTGGGTTTATCTTCATCTGATTGTGCACCTATCTGTACCATGGGGCCATACCTGCCCATACGGGCAATGATGGGTTTGCCGTTTTCATCTACCCCCAGCATACGTTCGCCCACGGCCCGTTCGGCGTTTTCCAGCGTATGCTCTACCCCGGTATGAAATGGCTCGTAAAAACCCTTTACCATATCATTCCACACCAGGTTGCCTTCGGCAATTTCGTCAAACTCTTTTTCTATTCCGGCGGTAAAACCGTAGTCCATCACTTTATTAAAATGCTGGTTTAAAAAATCGGTTACCACTAATCCTAAATCAGATGGAAACAGCTTGCTTTTTTCTGCCCCGGTATTTTCTTCGGCCACCCTTGTAGTAACGGTATCGTTTTTTAATTGCAGTACCTGGTAAGTTCTTTTTGTGCCTTCTTTATCTTTCTTTTCTACATAGGTGCGTTTAATAATGGTAGAGATGGTGGGGGCGTAAGTACTAGGCCGGCCAATACCCAACTCTTCTAATTTTTTTACCAGCGATGCCTCGGTATACCTTGCTGGCGGCCTGCTAAACCGTTCGGTGGCCGTCATATCTCTAAACTCTAATATTTGGCCAATGGTTAAATTAGGCAGCCTGCTTTGGTTTTCTTCATTTTCATTTTCTTCATCATCGCTGCTTTCGATGTATACTTTTAAAAACCCATCAAACTTTAGTACTTCTCCGCTGGCGGTAAGCTCCTGGCTGTTGGTACTAATCTTTATTTTAGCGATGGTTTTTTCCAGCTCGGCGTCGCTCATTTGGCTGGCAATGGTGCGTTTCCAAATCAGCTCATACAACCGGGCCGTTTCAGGGTCGGCTACGCCGCTGTTTTTTATATAGGTTGGTCGGATGGCTTCGTGGGCCTCCTGTGCACTCTCGTTTTTGTTTTTGTATTTGCGTACCTGCACATACTGTGGGCCATAATTATTGGTAATAGCGGCTTTAATATCCTCCATAGCAGTATCGCTCAGGTTTACGCTATCGGTACGCATGTAGGTAATTTTACCGCTTTCGTATAACTTTTGAGCCAGCAGCATGGTTTTGCTTACGCCATACCCCAGCTTACGGCTAGCCTCTTGTTGCAGGGTGCTGGTGGTAAAGGGCGGGGCAGGGGTACGTTTGCCGGGTTTTACCTGTATATCTTTTACGGTATAGGTTGCACCAGCACAACTTTGTAAAAACTGTGCTGCATCACTGCCTTGCTGGTAGCGGCCACCTTCGGCCTTAAAGCCAAGGGTACGGTCGTTTAAATCTTTAGAGGCTAAATTAGCCTCCACCTTAAAGCTGCTTTCGGGCTTAAACTGGTTAATCTCTCTTTCTCTTTCTACAATTAATTTTACTGCTACGCTTTGTACCCGGCCGGCGCTCAGGCCACCTTTCATACCAATTTTTCGCCATAACACGGGGCTCAGTTCAAACCCCACTAACCTGTCCAGCACCCGGCGGGCTTGCTGTGAGTTTACCAGGTTCATATCAATGGTACGAGGATTTTTTACCGCTTTTTCGATGGCAGGTTTGGTAATTTCATGAAAAACGATGCGTTTGGTAACAGCCGGATCAAGGTTTAACACCTCTGCCAAATGCCAGCTGATGCTTTCTCCTTCCCGGTCTTCATCCGATGCCAGCCATACTTCTTTGCTTTTTTTAGCCAGGCTTTTTAGTTCGTTTACCACTTTGGTTTTTTCGGGAGATACGATGTATTTGGGAGTAAAATTTTTCTCCACATCTATACCCATATCATTTTTTTCGAGGTCACGGATATGGCCAAAACAACTTTTTACCTCAAAATCTTTTCCAAGGATTGCTTCAATCGTTTTTGCCTTCGCAGGGGACTCTACTATCAATAAATTCTTAGCCATAATTGTTTTTTAAATACAGTACAGGCTTGTATTTAAGGGGTTAATTGGTTAATGGCAGCAGCCTGCTGCACCATTACAAAAACAATAAAAAATCAATTATCAAGCAGTGCGGCTTGTTGGCCACAAATGAATGCAATATTACTTTAAAATTGAAAAATCAAAATTTAAAGCCTTTTGCCACCTTTATTTAAAAGGTATTATAAAAAATTAATTACCTGTTGTTTTACCTCCTCATCCCGGTATATCCTGCGGTGGCCAAGGCCATGGGTAATTACAAATTGTACCTGCGGCAGCTGCAGTGCTTTTACGGCAAGGGCATCACTCAGTGGGGTGATGGTATCTGTTTCGTCGTGTATCCACAATATGGGTGCAGTTATTTTGCCGATCATTCGTTTGATTGAAAACCATTGGGCGGTATGCCCCGTTTTACTAACAATAAGTTTATCAAAAGCGGCCCTTACACTTTTATTGGTAATGCCCAGCATGGTAAATGCTTTGTTGATGGCGGTGGTGGTTTCCGTAGCAGGCGCAATTAATACAATTCGGGTGTTGTAGTGGTGGCCGGTTTTTTCTAAAGCCAGGCAAAGGGCAAGCCCGCCTAAAGAATGTGCTAAAAAGCTATGGATGGGCCCATAGGTTTTGGTTACCTTTTCTATCATCTTGGCATATTCAATAGCGTTAACAGTTACCCCTTCGCTTTTGCCATGCGCCGGTGCATCAAAGGCAATTACTTCGTACCCTTTTTCTATAAAGGGCAATATATAATGATGAAATTTAAAGGCACAGGAAGAAAAGCCATGCAGTATCAGCAGTCTTTTATCGCCGCCTTTATTCCACCTGTAGCCACGTATCCGCAGGTCGTTTATTTTTATAAACAATTTTTCGGCATAACTAAAGGCGGGCGGCGCCGGTTTTTCGGCAGCGGGCTGTGGTGTTTGAAAAAGCCGGAAAGCCTCTGCAGCGGCTTTATCTGATGACAACACCGAAAGAAATTTAATTTTAGCCCTTACGTACTTTATCCCTAATATTTGCTTTACTTTCATCAGGGCAAATATAATGTTATGAGAGTTGTAATAATAGGGGCCGGAAATGTTGCACATGTATTGGGCAGTTTTATCAAACAATCTGCCCACCAGGTAGTGCAGGTGGTAAGCAGGAGTAACGCTAGTGCGATGGAATTGGCTGCACAGTTGGGCTGTAAGGGTACGGCAGATTTTGCACAAATGCTGCCAGATGCAGATATATATTTAACGGCCATTTCGGATGCTGCTTTAAATACGCTAAGCGAAAAAATTAACCCGGGCAATCAACTGATTGTGCACACTGCAGGTGCGGTGCCCAAAAATATACTGCAGCAGGTATCCAGTAATTATGGGGTACTGTATCCCTTGCAAAGCCTTAGCAAAAACAATATACATACGGGTATACCAATTCCATTGCTGATAGATGCCAGTAATGAGCAAAGCCTGGAGTTGATTAAACAATTGGCCCAATCCATATCGGATATGGTACAGCAGGTAAATGATGCAGACCGGTTAAAACTGCACCTGGCTGCAGTGGTTACCAATAATTTCACCAACCACCTGTATGCCCTTACCCATAAATTTTGTGCAGATGAAAACCTTGATTTT
Organism: Bacteroidota bacterium; assembly: GCA_039796475.1. Classification (GTDB taxonomy): domain Bacteria; phylum Bacteroidota; class Bacteroidia; order Chitinophagales; family Chitinophagaceae; genus Ferruginibacter. The sequence goes on from JBDKJT010000008.1 coordinate 26,410, forward strand.
AATATGCTGCTGCCACTGATTGAAGAAACCACCCAGCGCTTACACAACCATGCCCCGGCTGGTATGCAAACCGGGCCTGCCATCCGCAATGACACTGCCACGCTGGATAAGCATCTTCGGCTGCTGGCCCGCCACCCCGATTTGAGAAATGTTTATTTAAAACTAACAGATAGTATTATCAACAGCAAGTAACTACTTCCACGGAAAAACAATATCTGTTTGTACTTTGTAAGGGTCTTTTAATTTTCCATCTTTATCCATTGGATCGTCTATATATACCTCGTAGGGTTTATCTTTTAATTTCTTTTTACGCTCTTTTAAAATATCACTTACGGCTTCGTAAGCCTGCGGCAACAAATGATAGGGGCCATAAAAATGCGCTACGGTTACGCTATCGGCACCCATTTGTTTTACCAGTATGTTAGAGGGTAAACGGCTGGGTTTTTTATCAACCGGTATACCTGCTTCAAAAAAATAAGGAGCTTTACCTACCGGATTTTTATACCAGGCCATTGGCTGGCCGGTAACTTTTACACCCGATTTTTTGATAACGGTTGCCAGTTTAAAACCATAAATCTCTCCCAGCTTAAGGCTGATTCTTTCAAAAGTGGCTGCACTATCTTTTATGTAAATCACCGTACGCTTTACGCCAATACTATCCATTACATTAATAATAGGAGGCCGCTCCTGGCTTACAGGCGGGGCCGTGGCCGTGGCTTGCTTTTTCTTAGCGGGGGTACTATCGCTGGCAGTTGTGCCAGTGGCAGGCTGTTCACTACCGTTATTACAGGCAGTAAAAAAAGTAAGCAACAACAGGTAAGCACAAAGGCAGGGCTGTAAAAATGTTTTTTTCATATATGCCGCATTTGGTAATAGTGGTAAGGGTTTTTTCTTAGATGTAAATAAAGAACGATTTTACGAACCGAGCAAGAAAAGCACCGAAAATTTAGCCAACTACAGGCAGGTATGGTAACACCGTAATTGGGGTGGTTGGTATAAGTTTTCCAAAATTGGTAATTCTACTGTAGGTTTGCACCCCGAACTTCGCAACTATGTATACAATTACCTACAAATTTGAACAAAAGGGGCTTGAACCTATTGTAATCACCAACGCAGCAGAAGGCGACTCACTGCTGGAAGTTGCCCTTAAAAATGATATAGAACTGCACCATAACTGCGGTGGCGTTTGCGCCTGCAGCACCTGCCACCTGTATGTTGAAAAAGGAGAAGATTTGATAGAAGAACTAAGCGATAAAGAAGAAGATTTTATCGATCGTGCCGTAAACCCAAGGCTTAACAGCCGCCTGGGATGCCAATGTGTATTGCTGGCTGGTGGTGGAGATATTTTGGTTACCCTGCCCGATCAATCACAATTTTTGGGTGAGTAAATCTCCCGAATTAACAGCATCATTTTACCCGGCCGCCGGCCATTAACTTTGCCGGCAAATTTTTGTTCAGCACCTGCAAATAAAATTATTTATGACTTTTGAGCCACCTATTCACTGGAACGATTATGAAGATATTGCCATGAAACTGTACGAACGTTTTGGCGATGATTTTTCCGAAGGTAAAATATACCGCATCCGCTTTACCGACCTGCACAAGTGGGTGCTGGAGATACCCAACTTTGCCGGTAAGCCCGAAGAAAGCAACGAAGGCCACCTGGAAATGATACAAAGCACCTGGGTGTACGAATGGAGGGATAATCAAAAATAAACCCCGATACGGCAATGATAACTTATTGCCGTACCACCTATTTTATATGAGATTAGCAACAGCATTTTTAAGATTGATCCGTTGGCCTAATCTTGTATTTATTGCCCTCACCCAACTGCTGTTTTATTACTGCATTGTACAGCCTGCATTAAGCTACAGCCAGCGTTTATATCCCGAGCAATTTACCCAACCATTATTGTACCTGCTGGTGCTGGCTTCGGTATTAATTGCCGCCGCCGGGTATATCATCAACGATTATTTTGATATTAATATCGACCAGGTAAACAAACCCGCCAAAATGGTGGTGGAAAAAATTATTACCCGCCGCTGGGCCATTTTATGGCACCTGGTAATTTCGGTAGTGGGCATACTCGTAAGCATGTATGTGGCGTACAAAACCAGTTGGCTGGTAGGCATTGCCAATATAGCGTGTGTGCTGCTGTTGTGGTTTTATTCTACTTCATTTAAAAAAACATTGTTAACGGGTAATATTATTATTGCCGCCCTTACCGCATGGACGGTAATGGTATTGTATGTGGCCATCAACAGCCGGTTTTGGAACACCCACCTGATGGACCTTGTGCAGCTGGATGCCATGAAGCGTATTTTTAAATTTGCCTGCCTGTATGCCGGCTTTGCTTTTATCATTTCGTTGATAAGAGAAGTGGTAAAAGATATAGAAGATATGGAAGGCGATAGCAAGTACAACTGCCGTACAATGCCCATTGTGTGGGGTGTGCCGGCAGCCAAAGTATTTGCCGGCGTATGGATGGTGGTATTGGTAGGGGGGATTTTGCTGGTGCAATTATATGTGCTGCACTCTGGCTGGTGGTGGAGTGCTGTTTATTGTATTGCCCTGCTGGTGCTGCCCATGTTGTGGATATTAAAACAGTTTTACCTGGCACAAAATGCTGCCGGGTATCACCGCATCAGCACTTACATTAAATGGATAATGCTGTTAGGCATTTTATCGATGCTGCTGGTACGCCTTTACCTGCGGTAGCACTCATTGCGAATACGCCAGCAGCTTCACGATTATTAGCCTTAAGTAGGCTTAAAATTAACTAAACCTAAAACTAAAGTTTTTTATGCCACACAATTCTATTACAACAATAAAGCCATTTCTCACAGTAAACGATGGAGAAAAAGCGGTTGAATTTTATATATCAGCTTTTGGAGCCATTGAAAAAAAAAGGTTTGAAATGCCCGGCAAAAAGCTATCATCTGTCATTGAAATTGACAAAGCAGAATTTTATATTGGTGATGAGGAGCCTGAAAATGGAAATTTAAGCCCAAACAAACATTCAGGCAGCCCGGTTAGGATAATTTTACAAACAAAAAATGCTGACGAATTATTCGATAAAGCAATCAAGTTTGGTGCAACCCAAATTTGCCCAATGACAACTGAAGATGATTGGAGAATAGGAAAATTAAAAGACCCCTTTGGACATATTTGGGAAATTGGTTACAGCTTGTAAGCATTAAATTAAATTTTACAATGCCTTATCAAAAAAGCAATCAACCGCTAACAAAGGGTTGGGCACAAGTGTGGCGGCAGCTTAGATCAATCAGCAGAAAATATCCTTGCTTTGTGGGCTAAACAAGCATCAGCAAAAAATAAACAGCAGTACCGGGCTAGCGGTTGGTTATTTTAACAGCTGGCGCAAAGCACACAACAGTAGGCCTGGCTTTAGCGGGGCGCTAATGTCTCCAATAAAATCTAAGTATTAAGCAACAAATATTTTATGACCACCAATGCTCATCGTGAAATTTTTAGTGCTAGAATATTAGCTGCTCCTTTGCATAAAGTTTACCATGCGTTTGCCAACCCAGTACATTTAATTAACTGGTGGGGGCCTAACGGATTTACCAATACTTTTCATGAGTTTAACCTGCAACCAGGGGGTAAATGGGTGTTAACAATGCATGGGCCAGCAAACGGAAACTATCAAAACTCATCGGTATTTCAACTAGTAGAGCCGCTAAAATTAATTAAATGGCAAAGGCTTTCTCAGCCAATATTTGAGATGGAGGTAGGGTTTGAAGCAATTAATACCAACCAAACTAAAATATCGTTTAGGATGATTTTTGATACTGTAGAGGAATGTGAAAAAATAAGAACATTTGCAGCACCAAAAAACGAAGAAAATTTTGACAGGCTTGAGAGAGAACTCCTGAATATAGTTTGTTAAGCTTTATTCGTTGGAGAGATCAAGCAAGGCCATCTGGTAAATGTATTTGCTAATACTTTGTTGCTGCCATTGCAGTGATAAAGTGTGTAAGGTCTACTTTAATAAAATGCTATTGCCCATCCATCGAATATGCTGGCTCATTAAAAAAAATATTTTTAAAACAGATGTTGCAAAACCCCATTATACTGGCCTCACAATCGCCCCGCCGCAAGCAATTGCTGCAATGGGCCGAAATACCTTTTGAAGTTGTGCTGCAGGAAACCAACGAGTGGTACCCTGATAACCTGTCTCCACAGGAGGTGGCCATATATATAGCCCGTAATAAAGCGCTGGCAGTAAAAGCCATCGTGCCTGCCGGAAAGCTGATACTGGCCGCAGATACCATTGTAGTGCTCGGCCACCAAATAATTGGCAAACCCCGTAACCGGCAGCATGCCATTGATATTTTGCAACAACTGTCGGGCAACACACACCAGGTAATTACTGGCGTGGTAATCATAAAAGATGATACCGAAATTGCTTTTGCAGATATTACCCAGGTGGAGTTTCATAACCTTACTACTGCACAGCTGCAGTTTTATGTAGATAAATATCAACCTTACGATAAAGCCGGCGCTTATGCCATACAAGAATGGATTGGCGTAGTGGGCATTAAAAATGTACAAGGCGATTTTTATAATGTAATGGGCCTGCCCGTTAGCAGGGTGGTACAGCAATTGATAAGTCTGGATGCGGAGGCCAGTGAGCACACCTAAAAACATTTAAAATAGTGGTTGTAATTAGCCGGAGGTTGCACAAATGCAACCTTTTGTATATCTTACCATAAACCCGGCAACCACTGTATGACCGAACAACTGCTGCAATACATCTGGCAGTTTCAGTATTTTAACCTGAAACAACTGCTCACTACCAGCGGCGAGCCGCTGCACATTATTAATAAGGGTACACTTAACCCCAACCAGGGCCCCGATTTTTTACATGCCAGCATACAAATTGCTGGTACTACCTGGGCAGGCAATATCGAGTTGCATGTACTAAGCTCTCAATGGTTGCAGCATGGGCATAGCAGCGATGCCAACTATCAAAATATAATACTGCATGTGGTATGGCAACACGATAAAGAGATAGCCTTGCCTTTTGCGGTATTGGAGCTACAGCCGTTGGTGCCCGCCCTGCTGCTGCAGCATTACCAGCGGCTGCAGCAGCAGGCTGCATTTATACCCTGCGAAAAAAGTATACAGCAGGTAAGCAGCCTTACCTGGCTGGCCTGGAAAGAGCGGTTGATGGTAGAGCGCCTGCAACAAAAATCGGTACAGGTAATGCAATACCTGCAGCAAAGCAACCAGCATTGGCAGCAAGTATGCTGGTGGATGCTGGCCCGCAATTTTGGGATGAGTGTAAATGCGGCCGCTTTTGAGGCCATAGCACGCAGCCTGCCATTAACAATAATGGCCAAACACCGCCATCAAATTAACCAGTTAGAAGCATTGCTGCTGGGGCAGGCTGGCCTGCTAAAGGTGGAGGGTACCGATGATAAATACCTGCTGTTACTGCAAAGAGAATATCATTTTTTAAAAAATAAATATGCCTTGTCGCCCACGCATGTACCCGTACAACACTTGCGTATGCGGCCTGCCAATTTTCCAGCGGTAAGGCTGGCTCAATTGGCCATGCTGCTGCAGCAAAGCAGCCAGCTGTTTTCAAAATTTTTAGAGGCAGATGCGGTGCAGCCCTTACAGCAAATGCTGGATGTAACGGCCAACGATTATTGGCATTACCATTATCAACCCGGGCAGCAGGCAATCTACCGGCCTAAAAAAACCGGCCGCCAACTCATTCACCACATCATAATTAATACGGTGGCACCCTTATTATTTGCTTATAGCCAGCATACCGGCCAGCAGCAATACAAGGCAAGGGCCATTGGGCTGCTGCAGCAATTGCCTGCCGAAAAAAATAATATTGTAGCAGGCTTTACCGGGCTGCAGCTACCCGTACAATCGGCTTTTGATTCGCAGGCATTGCTCTGCCTTAAAAACGATTATTGCAATCAAAAACGTTGCCTGCAGTGTGCTGTTGGTAATGCCATTTTAAAACAAGAGGCAACGGCAAATACAATAAGGGAAAATGATAAAGGGCAGGAGGGCTAGTATACCATCAAGCCATCCTCAGCCCAAATTACAAGTAAGCAAAAGGCCGGCACAACTGCGCCGGCCTTTTAAATGAGGTTAAATTGCTATGCAATATGCGGCTCCGACTCATGGCGGTAAACCGCCTTTATTTCAATATCGGGGTGCAGGCTTTTAATTACAGGGCAGGTATCACCAATTTCTTTTAGCAACTGCTGCTGCTCATCGCTCAACTGCAGGCTATCAGGGTAAATTACCTCTACGTCTATCCGGCTGATACGGCGGGGATTAATCGCCATATATTTTTTAACATTTACTGTTGTGCCCTGTAAATGAATGCCTGTATCCATGGTACGGATGGCCATAGTGGTGATCATACAAGTGCCTAATGCAGTACACACAAGGTCTGTAGGCGAAAAACGTTCTCCCTTGCCCTTGTTGTCGGTAGGGGCATCGGTTTCAATAGGGCTGCCACTTTGCAGGTGGGTGGCATTACATCTTAAATTTCCTTCGTAAACGATTGAAGCAGTCATTGTACTATTTTTGCCTAAATTTACTGAAGTAATAAATTACCATGCGTAAAATAATTTTATTGTTCATTACTCTTGTATCCGTACTAACTACCTCGGCTCAAAAAACAAAAAAAGAGCGGCGGGATGAAAAGCGCCAGCGTATTAATGCGCTGGTAAAGCAAGAAGAAGAGGGCGTTATTGCCTACCGTAAACACAGTGTGTTTGGCATTAAGCTTACCAACGATGGCTATGGTGCCTTTTACGAGTATGGCAAAGCACAGTCGGTTAATAAAACCCTGTTGTTTCAGTTAGACTGGGCCGAGCGCCGGCATAATAAAGAAGAAAAACAAACCAACCCCTTTATACCAGCTTCGCCATTTACTTATGGCAAAATCAATTATTTCTATCCACTAAAACTGGGTGTACAGCAGCAAATATTGCTGGGTAACAAAAGCAATAAAAACGGGGTGGCCGTGTCTGCCAATTTTGGCGGTGGCATCAGCCTTGGTTTTTTAAGGCCTTACTACCTGGAGATAAATGATACCTCCAATGGCAGCAGGCGTACCATTAAATACGATGGGCCCGATAGCAGCACATTTGTATCGGGTACCAGCCTGGTAAACCTGTCGGTATCCAGTACGGGCCTTGGCAAAGGTTGGGGCGAATTAAAACTTACGCCCGGCCTGTACACCAAAGCTGCCCTGCGCTTTGATTATGGCCGCTACAACGAAGCCGTTAGCGCTATAGAAGTGGGCCTGTTTGCCGAGTATTATACCAAGGGCATTCCACAAGTGGTATACTTTAAGCAGGATAAATTTTTTATGAACATTTATGTGTCGCTCCTGTTTGGAAAACGAAAATAGCCACACCCCATTTACCCATCAAAAAAGAGTGCAGGCAAGCTTAACGCACCTGCTATAAAGCATACAAAAGCATGATAGAATTACCAGTTATTGACGGCGCTGTAGAACAAAAACCCAAAAAACCAGACTGGCTGAGGGTTAGGCTGCCTATTGGAGAAGAGTATAAACATGTACGCAACCTGGTGGATACCCACAAGCTGCATACCATTTGCGAAAGCGGTAATTGCCCCAATATGGGTGAGTGCTGGGGTGCCGGTACCGCCACTTTTATGATACTGGGTAATATTTGCACCCGCAGTTGCGGTTTTTGTGCCGTGGCCACGGGCAAGCCCGACCCCGTAGATTGGGATGAGCCACAGCGGGTGGCCGAAGCCATCCACCTGATGAAAGTAAAGCATGCCGTTATTACCTCGGTAGACAGGGACGAACTGGCCGACCAGGGCAGCATCATTTGGTACAACACCGTAAAAGCCGTAAAAGCTTTAAACCCCGATACAACGCTGGAAACCCTCGTGCCCGACTTTAGGGCCGATAAAGACTGTATACAACGGGTAGCCGATGCCGCCCCCGAAGTGGTATCGCACAATATTGAAACCGTAGAACGCCTTACCAGGGAGGTACGTATACAAGCCAAATACTGGCGCAGTATGGATACCTTAAAAATGCTAAAGCAAATGGGCATGCGTACCAAAAGTGGTATTATGCTGGGCCTGGGCGAAACCATGGATGAAGTGCTGGCCACCATGCAGCACCTGGCCGATAGCGGGGTAGATGTAATTACCCTGGGCCAATACCTGCAGCCCAGCAAAAAACACCTGCAGGTGCAGCGTTTTATTCACCCCGATGAGTTTAAGGCGTTAAGAGAAGCCGGCTATCAAATGGGCTTTGATTATGTAGAAAGCGGCCCGCTGGTACGATCCTCTTACCACAGCGAAAAACACGTAATAGCAGGATGGGGCCGCAATAAATGGCTGGAAGAAAAAGCGCAGGGCCAGTAATTACCCAAGCCTGTTTAACAACAATGATATACCCGGTTGCCACTGCAGGCAACCGGTTTTTTTGTGCTGGCAGCAACAATAATATTTTGTGCTTTTGCTGCTATATGTGCCAAATTGTATTACTTTTATAGCGCAATTTATTACGCAATCCACTACCGCTGTATTAACCACGGCCTTTGCTTTTTCCAATTCCCTCTGAAAAATAGCCCGGTTTCCCCCACATTCATTAGTCATTAATCATTTACCATATGCGTAATTCTACACCCATGTTTGCCCGTTTTTTACTGCTTGCAAAAAGCTGGCACCAAACCATGCTACTAGCCGTTTTATTACTGCCATCTGTTATTGCTACGGCACAGCGTATACCAGCCGGTGTAACAATACCCGTTACACCCACCAATGCGCCGCAGCAGTTTACCACCAACCTGCAGGCCCTAGGCAGCGGCACCACGGTAGACGGTAATATTGCTGTGCTGGACAACTCTTTTTCTAACGCCGTGGACAATACCGATGGCGTAAAAACATTAGACCCCAACCGGGAAAATTTTGGATTGGTACGCAACGGCACCGACCTGGTGTTAGAGTCTCGCCAGCAAGTGGTGGAAACCGATACACTTTTTTACCGCATGACCAATATGAAGGTGCAGGACTACCGCCTGGAGTTTTTTCCCATTAACATGGTAGTACCCGGCTTATCCGCCATTTTGGTAGACAGGTACCTGGGTACCCGTACAGCCATCAGCCTGTCCAGCGCCCCCTCTTACTATCAATTTAGCGTTACAGCCGATGCTGCCAGCGCTGCCGAAAACAGGTTTATACTGGTATTTTTACAGGCCGACCCAACCGATCCGCTGCCCGTAACCTTTATAAATATTACGGCTGCACAAGTGGCCGGAGGTATACAGGTGAGCTGGAGGGTAGCAGCCGAAAGGGCCATTGTTAATTACAGCATCGAAAAATCGGATAATGGCCGCAACTTTAGCCCCGTGGGCAGCATTAATGCCAGCGGCTACAGCGAGGCCGAAAAAACCTATAGCTTTAAAGATATTGCCCTGCAAAGCGGCACCCGCTTTTACCGCATACGCAGCAATGGCGCCGATGGCGAACAAAAATATTCTGCCGTAGTAAAAATGGCCATTGGCGGTAAAGCAGCCATAGCCGTAATGCCCAACCCTGTAAAGGGTGGTGTAATTAACCTGCAGTTTACCAAAATGCCCAAAGGCCGTTACCAGCTTAGCCTGCAGGGTATAGAGGGCCGGGCATTGTACAACCAGGTAGTACAGCATACCGGCGATAATGCCAGCTATACACTGGCACTGCCTGCAGTGGCCCGTGGCAGTTATGTACTTAGTATTATACAGCCCGATGCCACCCGCAGTACCCAACTGCTGTTGGTAGAATAACACAATATTTAATCGTTTTACTATTGTACCGGCTGGCGTAATTGCCAGCCGGTTTTTTATG
>JBDKJT010000009.1:0-29404 GCA_039796475.1 Bacteroidota bacterium
GAGAGGGATTCGAACCCCCGGACCTTTGACAGTCAACGGTTTTCAAGACCGCCGCATTCGACCGCTCTGCCATCTCTCCGGGTGCAAAATAATAGTCTTGAAATGTAACTGCCAAAAAAAATTAAAGATTATTTTACCTGCAGGCTGTAATGCAGGTCCAGTAAGGGTTTTATCTTATTTAACTGCTTAACATATTAGCAAATTAGGGCTGTGCTACTTCGCCGGGCTTGTCTTGCACCACTACAAGGTCATGCATATCTACCGTAATGGGTATTACCCCTAATTGTACAATTGCTTTTTTACCTCTTATTTCTTTTACTATGCCCACCTGCCTGTTTTGCTTCATTTTTACTTTATCGCCCAGTTTTACATGGCCACCAATTTCTATAAATTTTTCCTGTAGTTTTTTTTGCTGCTTTTCGGTTACCATTTTTTCTTTTTGGTTAAAAAGCAGGGCATGTATCATTTGTACCACTTTATCTTTATCAGCTGCTTTACGCCATTCAATCACCATGGCTTTTAGCCGGCGTTCCATATCTTTCAGGTAAGCAATTTTATCTTCCGAAATTTTGTTTTGCTGTTTTAGCCGCTCTACCTCCTGCCGGTGCCGCTCTTTATCCATTACATATTCCATTTCTTTTTTCAGGCGTTCGTTTTCTTTCAGCAGGCGTTGGAGGTCTTTTTTTTCTACATCAATTTTTTGTAAATCCTGTTCGGTACGGTTGAGCAATTTATCCAGCCTGAAATGATCTTCATCTACCAGGGCCCTTGCTTTTTGTATCAATCTTTTATCTAACCCAATACGTTCGGCAATAGAAAAAGTATAAGAGCTGCCGGGCTTACCTACCACCAATTTGTACAGTGGCAGTAAATTTTTTTCGTCAAACTGCATGGCGCCATTTATTATGCCGGGCACTTTATTGGCCATTACCTTAAGGTTAAGGTAATGGGTGGTAACAATACCAAAGCTGTGTTTATGCGCCAGTTCTTCCATTATCACTTCTGCAAATGCACCACCCAAATTAGGATCGCTGCCACTGCCCAACTCATCAATAAAAAAAAGCGTTTTACCATTTGCACTTTCCATAAAGTGCTTCATATTTTTTAGGTGAGATGAATAGGTACTCAATTCAAACTCCAGGCTTTGGGTATCGCCTATATGTATCATCAATTGCTTAAAAATCCCCATTTCGCTATCTGGCTGCACAGGTACCAATAAGCCACTTTGCATCATCAATTGCAGCAGGCCTACCGTTTTTAGCGTAACTGTTTTGCCACCGGCATTTGGCCCGCTAATAACTAAAATCCTGTTTTTGTCATCTAGGCTTAAGTTAACAGGGATGGTAGGTTTATTATTTTTTTTGTTGTACAGCAGTAGCAAGGGGTGGTGTGCATTGATGAGTTTTACATGCGCCTTATCATACAACTGTGGGTAGTTGCCAGCCATAGTAACGGCCAATTTAGCTTTAGCATGTATAAAATCAAATTCGCCAGCAGCCTCAAAATAGGTTTTTAGCAAGGGGGCGTACATACTTAGCTGGCTGGTGAGCTGCCTCAATATTTTATATACTTCCCGGGCCTCTTCATTTTCCAGCGAAAAAATTTCGTTGTTTAGCTCTGTGGTTTCTTCGGGCTCTATAAAAGTAGTACGACGGCTGTCGCTTTCGCCATGCAGCACCCCTTTTATCATGCGCTTTTGTTCGGCAAATACGGCCAACACCCGCCGCCCGTTCATAAAACTTTCTTCAATATCTGCCAGGTATCCCTGCTTGTTTAGCTTGCTTACAATTTTATCAAACATGCGCCGCAGCTCATTCCGCTTGCGGTATAAGGCCATGCGTATGCGGCTCAGCTCTTCGCTGGCATTGTCTTTTACGTTGCCCGTTTCATCCAATACTTCATCTATCAGCTCCTTTATCAGTTTTTCGTAATAGGTATGTTCTATTACTTTAGCCAAGGCAGCATAGGCCAGCCTTCGTTCGTTATCAAACCATCTAAAAATTGCTGCGGTATTTTCTGTTAGTTTACGTATCAGCAAAAACTGATCGCCGGCGAGTACAGCACCCGGTATGCCTGCCAGCTTTAGCTCTTTACTAATATTGGCAATAAAATCGTTGGGAAAATACTGGCCACTCTGCAGCAGCAATTTATACTCGTGGCTTTGCTGCAGCTCAGTTTCAATATATTCTTTTTTGGTATGTATACGCAGGTTAGCCGCCTTGGTAATGGCATAATCGGTACGGCAATACTCAGCCAGTAAAGCCTTTACTTTATCATACTCTAATTGCAATATGGCCGATTCCGGAAAAAACTTCATAACAATAAAAAAAAAATCTTTGTAACGGCAGCACCTGCTTATACCGCTGCCACAAAGATGTTGATTTGAGCCTTGTATTTTTATGGTTGATTTTGGCCTTCTGCCTCACTCATTAAATAGGCTTTTATAAATCCATCTAGCTCACCATCCATAACCGGGCCTACATTGCCTACTTCAAAATCGGTGCGGTGGTCTTTAATCATTTTATATGGATGAAAAACATAACTGCGTATTTGGCTTCCCCACTCTATTTTTTTCTTTTTGGCATTATTGGCATCCCTTATCTCATTGCGTTTTTGCAGTTCCATTTCGTACAGCCGGCTTTTAAGCATCGTCATTGCTTTTTCCCTGTTGCCCAGCTGGCTTCGCTCTGTTTGGCATACCACGGTTATACCGGTAGGTATATGCGTTAAAAACACTTTGGTTTCTACCTTATTTACATTTTGCCCACCGGCGCCGCCACTACGGGCTGTTTCCATTTTAATATCAGCATCTTTTACGTCTATTTCAATAGAATCGTCTACCAGTGGGTATACATACACACTTGCAAACGAAGTATGTCTTCGGGCATTGCTATCAAAAGGCGATATACGTACCAGGCGATGCACCCCATTTTCTGCTTTTAAAAAGCCATAAGCAAAGGGGCCTTCAAATTGAAACGTACAGGTTTTAATACCTGCGCCATCACCATCCTGCCAATCCAGTTCTGTCACCTTCCAACCCTGCTTTTCGCCATACATGCGGTACATGCGGCTAAGCATCTGGGCCCAATCCTGGCTTTCGGTGCCACCGGCGCCACTGTTTATTTGCAGTACCGCCGGCAACTCATCTTCGGGTTGGTTAAGGGTGCTTTTAAACTCTGCATCTTCTATTTGGTCAATGGCCCTGTTATAAGCCTCCCGGGTTTCTTCTTCGGTGGCATCGCCCCCTTTCCAAAACTCAAACAGCACGGCAAAATCCTCTACGCCGGTATCCGTTTGCTCAAACAGGTTTACCCAGTACTCGTTGTTTTTTATTTCCCTTAAAATAGAAGTTGCCCGGGCGTTATCATCCCAAAAACCGGGGCTTAGCGAAAGTTGTTTGTCTTCTGCAATTTTTTGTTGTCGGTTAGCGACGTCAAAGAAACCTCCTCAAGACAAGGACACGGTCTCTTATATCTTTTAATTGTTCTGTAGTCATAGGCCGCAAAATTAAGGATTGAAGCTGAAAAGCGCAGCAATAAACAGGGGCTGTGGACAAACAAGCCATTATCAGCTGCAGTACCGGCTATTTGTTTCAAGTACGGCACGGGCCCTGGCACAGGGCTTCACCGGGCTTTACACGCCTATCCGGCAGCCCCTGGGCCATATCAATAGCAGCAACATTTAAAGGTGATGAATGCCAACTTAATGGCTAATACAGTACCAGTGTTTCAAACAGGCGCTGCAGCGTTTCTTGCTCATTGGTACACAACCCGGGGTGCACACGGGATGTTTGCAAAATGGTGCTGCGTATGGCAGTTAGCCACCTAAATCGGGCTGGGGCATCCAACACGGCAATAGCCCCCGCCTGCGGATTGGCAAGTGCAATTTGCTCAAACGCAAATAGGTTTTGCCGAAGCACATCTATATCAATTTGGTTACAAAAAGCTTGTATGCGTTGCTCATTTACCTGGTAGCGGCACTGCAAAAAACCGGTTTGTTTGCAAAAGAAAATAATACCCAGGTTAAGGAACTCCTCCCGCTCTACCCTTGGCACCAGCCTTATTACGGCATATTCATATAAGCGTTGATCGGGCATGGATGGCTTCTTTTACAAATGTTGCACTGTTAAGTAAACGGGTAGTAATAAAATCGTAATATCCTTTGCGAATATTGGTAGGTGTAAGCCCCTCTTGCTGCCACTGTAAAAAGCTATCGGGCAGGCAATTTACCACACCAGCCACCACCTCCGGGGTAATTAGTTGTTTCATTTGCTCATCGGCAGCTTCCAGCTCGCTGGCAAAGGGCAGCAATACATGCTGGCCAAGCTGCACAAAGGGCCGCAACGCTTGCTCCACAGGGTTTACCCATGCATGGTGAAAATACAAGGCAGCCCCATGATCTATCAGCCACAGTTCTTTTTGCCACATCAGCATATTGGTATTCCTGGCAGTACGGTCTACATTCATCAGCAATGCATCCAGCCATACAATTTTAGCAGCCAGCAAAGCTGGCACATTGGTTACGGCGGCATCAAAACTAATAGCGCCCGACAGGTAGTGTAAGGCAAGGTTAACGCCAGTACTGGCTTTTAACAAATCTTGTATCTCTTCATCCGGCTCTGTTCTGCCAAAGGCTTCATGCAGGTTGGCAAAAACAATTTCGGGCACTTTTAAACCGGCAGCACGGGCCAGCTCGGCACCTATCAGCTCGGCCACCAACGCCTTTACGCCCTGGCCGGCCCCCCTGAATTTAAGTACATACAAAAAACCATCATCCGCCTCTGCTATGGCAGGTAACGACCCTCCCTCCCGGAGGGGTGTTACATAACGTGTAACCGTAACCGTTCTGATAGCTGGTATTAGCATATGTGTTAAAACAAAAGTAAAAGAATTATGCTACTAACTATAGTAATATAATATGATTTTTACCCCTGCTCACTTTAATATCCTTTGCTAAACCAACACTACCCTTTTGGCAGTACAACCTTTTTAAAATAAAATTTAGCATACCGAAACTTATGTGCAAAAGCAAATATTATTGTAGCAACCAATCATAAAAACAATAAATTGCTTTTAAAAAAAAGTATGTCATTCTTTTACAAATCTTTAATTAAGGCCAGCCTGCTGCTAGTATTGTGTAATACCATACAGGCCCAAGCCCCCAAAGCCACGCTTAACCATATTGCCGTGTATGTAAAACAGCTTGAAACAAGCACCCGTTTTTACCAACAGGTATTACAGCTGGATACGGTACCAGAGCCTTTTCATGATGGCAGGCATGCATGGTTTGATATTGGCTATAAAAGCAGGCTGCATTTAATACAAGGTGCCGCTGCAATAACCAGCCACGAAAAAAACAACCACCTGTGTTTTTCTGTAGCCTCCGTACCGGATTTTATCAAGCGGCTACAAACATTTAATGTTGAATTTGAAAACTGGTTGGGCGAAAAAAATGCCGTTACTCACCGGGTGGATGGCGTACAGCAAATTTATTTTAAAGACCCCGATGGCTACTGGATAGAAATAAATGATGCCAAAGAATAATGCTTATTGCAGTACAATACGCTGTATACTGCTGTTACTGCCGGTTTGCAACCGCAACCAGTAAATACCTTTGGGCAAGGCAGATAAATTAAGTTGGTTGGCTGCACCATACACAGCCTGCCACTGTTTTACAAGCACTTGCCGGCCCGACATATCGGTAAGGGTTAACCCAATTTTTCCCTCATAGCCATTTAGCAGCAACTGTAGTTTGCCAGTAGTAGGGTTAGGATAAGCACCCACCGTTTTTAGTGCTGTAATATTAATATTGCTGGCAGCGGAAAAGCAATTGTTGCCCTGTACAGCTACTACTTTTATACTATAACGGTATTCAACACCGGGTAACACTTCTTCATCTGTAAATTGATAAACACTATCGCCGCTGGGTGTGATGGCGGCAATACTAGTATAATCGTAGCTGCCATACGATTTTAGCAGCTCATATCGCAGCACTCCACGCTCATCATCCAACCGCCATTGCACCTGCACCTTTTTGGTACCGGTTTGCTGTATCGCTAATGCACTGCCGCCCCTTATGCCAGCCTGCACACAAGGGCTGCGGCAAGCGCCAGATTTTAACACCCCGTTATTACTAATAATGGCTGCAGCCTCCTCGTAAGATGGCCGGGCAGTAAAACAAGCAATCGGTTTTGTCATCCCTGCTTTTAACGCTTTTACCTGCCTCCCTTCGATGGTATTCGCCAACTCGTAATCGCCGGCTGATGGGTTATTAAATACAGCACTTAAGCCACGGGCATCTTGCCTCAAATCTATCAAAATACTATTTTTATCTTGCCCGGTTAATTGTTTCCACTCTTCAAACCCTACCACTTTATAGCCACCAGTATTTTTTACAACCCATCTAAATCCTTTACCACTAAGCAATAGGTATACATTGCCCGACCAACTATCGGTACTAACTCCTGCGTTTACCACACTGGCTGCCATGGTGGTATATTTACTGCTGTCAACATCGCAAATAAAAATATTGCCGTTACTGCTAATATGGTTTTTACCTGCACCGGTATTGGGCAAAAAATAACCAGCATCGGGCAGGCTGCTTACCATCCCTTTTGCATTGGTAAGCTGTATAATTGAATTAGACAGGAACAGGCTGGTAGAATCGCCCAGCTCAATACCTTTTACCAGCATATCCTTACCAGCTGTTTTAATAAAACTGTTGTGCACTGCCGCCTGCGTTTTAAAACTACTAAAGGCCATACCGGTATTTACCTCTGCAAATACACTGTTTTTTACAGACACATATTTGGCCCAACCATATAAGTAACCATACGTGTGGTTGTAGCAATGCACCTCATTCAGCAACACCGAATCGGTATTACGGGTGCCAATAAAAGCAGCGGCTTTACCGGGTTTGGCAAAAGAAAAAACATTGTTTAACTCTAGTGCACCAAAATTAGATCCATAACTGTTGTGGGTATATACAGGGTCTGGTATATCCAAAAAAATGCTGTTACGAATGCTGTTGTGCCGGCCAAAACCTTCGGTATCGTAAAATACCACTGCAAAACTGGTAACATTATCGGGTGCAGGTAAAAAAAGGGTATTGTTAATGCTGCCGCCTCTTAATACCAGGTGGTGTATGCCGGCGCCGGGCCCTAAAATGGTACGGTTGAATATTGAGTTTTCGCCTACGGGTATCATGCCGTTGCCTGCCCCATATCCCCTTACCCACAAATGCTCAAATACATTACCCGGGTAATAGCTGCTATTGATAGCCCTGTCTCTTACCGTTACTTCGTACCGATAGCGGTCATGGTTGTTTGGCGAGCCATTGTGCGATGGATGAATAATTACATTTAGCGGATTAATATTACTGGTTATATCTATAAAATAACTACCGGGGCTGCTTGCAGCCTGCTGCAGGGTACGGGCCAGCGTAAGCATACGCCTAGCTGTTATTGGGGCTGTTAGCTCTTGCTGGCGATCTATTTCAAACACACATACATAACTATACTCTCCCACCCGGTTAATACCATACCCGGTAAACCCCGTTAAGGTTACCTGCTGCTGGTACAGGTTGTTTGTGCCGGGCAGGTGCTGCCAGCCGGTATCGGTTATGGCGGTTCCGTTTAATATGGCAAATGATTTTTTTGCCTGCCAATCGTAGCTGCCGGCATGTACGGTACAGGAGGGATTAAAGGTTTCGTTAAAAACATCACCGGCTTTTAATCCAATCTTAATATTTTTTACCAGGCTACCTGCAGGCTGGGCAGCCGCAATACTATTTAATGTTTTTTTGGGCTGTGCGGCACTGTTACCATTGTATATATCGCTGCCGTTATTGCTTATATATACATCAAAAGGCTGCTGAGCATAAGATGCAGCCACCCACAAGTGTACCAATAGTAATAAAAAAATCTTCCTCATCCGTTAAAAATGCTTTAACCGGCAAATGCAATAAAAACTGGTAAATTTCAATGGATTGGTGTACTGGTACGGTGATTTTTCAACAGCTATTATAAATGTAAGAGCGCAAATATAGGGAATGTTTTTACACCACCTGCTGCTGCATGGCGGCTTTGCGTAATTCGGCTGCTCTATCTTGCCCCAGGTAACGATTAATGATGGCGTGCAGCCAATATATAACAGGTGTTAATAGCAACGCTATTACAAACTTGTAGATATAATTACCGGTACCCGTTACCAATACCTGGTGCAGGCTCCAGGGCTCTCCCTGCCCGGTTTGTATCCTTTTACCTACATAAAAGGCGATGAATAAAACTACAAAACTATCTACCAGTTGAGATACCATGGTAGAGCCTGTAGCCCGCAGCCATACTTTATTTTCGCCAGTAACCTTTTTTATGCGGTGAAACACCAGTACATCTAACACTTGCCCCACCAAAAAAGCTACCATAGAGCCGATGATTATCCAGGCCCCCTGGCCAAAAATACCCCGAAAAGCTGCATCTGGCCTATCTATACCGTTACCAATAGAAAAGTATTCGGATGGCTTGAGTGCAATGGCTGCATTAAACATAATAAAGGCATAACTGATAAGCCCCACCGTTAGGTACGATAAAAATTTCACCCCCCTGGGGCCGTAATATTCATTAATAATATCCGTCATGATAAATACGGTGGGCCATAATAAAACCCCGGCGGTAAGGTGAAAGCTAAAGGGGCTGCCAAATAAATTGATATTGGCCCGCTGTATGCCTGCTGTATCTTCCAGTGAAAATATTTTAACGCCAATTACTTCCGCTATTAAGGCATTGGCTATAAAAAAACCACCCAAAATAAGAAACAGGCGGGTGCTTTTGTCGCGGAGTATGGTGTGTATCATTGCTTAATTGCTTATAAAAAAATAATAAACCTGCGCCAGCAAAAAAAGAAAGTTAAGCCATATTAGCCAACTGGCCACGGCAGGTTTTTTTTTAAGCAGCATCAGTACCAGCACTATCGCATTAAAGATAAAATTAAAAATAATGGCTGTGTAACCCAGCACTACAATCGTACTTTCCAGCGGTTGTAATTGTACCAAGCCATCAAAACTGCCTTGTTTTTTACGGGCATTTTCTACCAGCCGCAGAATTGCTGCCAGCACAAAGCAACCATTGCAAATAAAAATAAGTTTTGCAAAAAAACGCATGGTTGGTTGTAGTTAGTAAAAGATTAATGCACAAAAAATCTATCCATTTTTACCAGTGAGCATGGGCACAAATGAAAAGTTATCAAAAGCCTCTTCTTTAATGTTATTGTCATCTAACCGGGTTATCCGCAGCATACGCTGGTGCTCACCCTCGTTAACCGGCACCACCATTTTACCACCAGGTTTTAATTGCTCTAATAGTTTGGGTGGTATAAAGGGGGCGGCGGCTGTTATCAATACCATATCAAATGGGGCATATGTTGGCAAACCCTCATAGCCATCGCCGTAAAAAAACTTTAGGTTGGGATATTTGTTTTTAAAAATGTAGTTCTTGGTTTTTTGAAACAATGCTTTTTGCCGCTCGATGGTGTACACTTGTGCCCCCATCTCAGCCAATACAGTAGATTGGTAAATACTACCGGTACCAATTTCTAATATTTTTTCAAATGGTTTTACCTGCAGTAACTGGGTTTGGTAAGCAACGGTATAAGGCTGGGATATGGTTTGCCCTTCTCCAATTGGAAAAGCCCTGTCTTCGTAAGCGATTTCATCAAAAATGCTATCCAAAAAAAAGTGCCTTGGAATATTGTGCATTGCACCCAGTACATTTTCGTCGGTAATTCCTTTTTGCCGCAGTGTGTCTATCAATTTTTTTCGTAATCCTTTATGCCGGTATGTATCGTCGTATTTTCTCATAAGCCAGGCTGCTTTTGCACAGCAATAAAATATAAAACGTTAGGTTGTGGTAATTGTTTGGCGATCGCAATATAAATAAAATGCCAGGGGTATTGCCTGGCATTTAACATATATATAATATTGCTATTTCAACTTCATTTCCGTTATAATACGGGCTATTTTTTCGTTGAGTGTATTTTCTGCTGCTTCAAAAGCTGCAGCATTTGCTATAGTTGTATTTACGCTAAAGTAAAATTTAATTTTTGGCTCAGTACCACTTGGTCGTGCAGATATAGAAGTACCATCTGCCAATAAAAATTGAAGCACATTGCTTTTGGGTAAATCAATTGCCCAGCTTTCGCCGGTTTGCAGGTTTTTGCCCAGCTGCAGTTGGTAATCGAGCAGTTGTGCTACCGGTACTCCATCTATTTGTTTTGGTGGATTGTTGCGGTATCCCGTCATCATTTCGGCAATTTCTTTTGCACCGTTCATGCCTTTTTTGGTAATGCTTACCAGGTCTTCTTTATACAAACCGTATTGCACATATAAGTCAAGCAATTTATCGTACAGGCTGCGTCCTTTACTTTTTTCGTAAGCAGCCATTTCGCACAATAGCGCCACTGCACTTACGGCATCTTTGTCTCTTATCTGGTCGCCTATCATTAATCCAAAACTTTCTTCCCCACCAATGATATAGTTTTCTTTACCCTCTTTTGCTTTTATCATAGAGGCGATCCATTTAAAACCGGTTAGTACATTGTAACAAGCTACCCCATTTTGTTTGGCAATGTTATCAATCATATAACTGGTAACAATGGTTTTAATAACCATATCGTTTGGCTGTGCAATGCCTTTGGTTTTACGGGCTTCTATCATGTAGTTAAAAGCCAGTACGGCGGTTTGGTTACCATTCATTAACACCCACTCGCCTTTGTTGTTTTTGATACCTATACCCACCCTGTCGCTATCAGGATCGGTACCCAGCAAAATATCTGCATCCAGTTGTTTGGCTTTGTTAAGCCCCATATTCATCGCATCCTTTTCTTCGGGATTGGGATAGATAACCGTTGGAAAGTTGCCATTGGGTATACTTTGTTCTTCTACCACGTGTACATTATCAAAACCAAAAGCCTGTAATACTTTTGGCACTACGGTAATACCGGTGCCGTGTATGGGTGTATATACAATAGTAAGATCGTGTTGTTGTTTGCATATATCCGGGTAAACGCTCAGGCCCTTAATCATATTGATGTAGGCTTCATCCATTTCATCGCCCAGCAAGGTAATATTAGCCTCGCCACCACTCCATTTAACATCATCGGCAGAGGCAATTTTTTCTACCTCTTTAATGGTATTTACATCATGTGGGCCCACCATTTGAGCACCATCATCCCAGTAGGCTTTGTAACCGTTATACTCCTTTGGGTTGTGAGATGCGGTGCATACCACACCACCCTGGCAGCCCAGGTGGCGAATAGCAAAGCTTAGCTCGGGTGTGGGCCGCAGGGCTGCAAACAGGTATACTTTTATACCATTGGCTGCAAATACACTAGCTGTAGTTTCAGCAAAAAAACGGCTATTGTTACGGCTATCGTGCCCTACTACCACTTTTACATCGTCGCCAAAACTTTGTTTTAAATAATTGGCATAGCCTTGCGTAGCCATACCTACTGTGTACTTATTGATACGATTGGTGCCAATACCCATAATGCCCCGCAGGCCACCTGTACCAAACTCAAGGTTTTTATAAAAGGCGTCGGCC
The DNA here is from genome assembly GCA_039796475.1 of Bacteroidota bacterium. Taxonomy (GTDB): domain Bacteria; phylum Bacteroidota; class Bacteroidia; order Chitinophagales; family Chitinophagaceae; genus Ferruginibacter. Next base: position 11,594 of record JBDKJT010000009.1, read on the forward strand.
AGTTCATCAGGGTTTTCTGTTTGCAATTTTTTAATCTCATCTTTTACTGATTGCTCGTAATTGCCATTAATCCAGGCATCAATTTTTTGTTGAATTGCAGCATCCATATCGTTAAGTTTATTTTGCTAAAAATAGTTGATTTAAAAATTAAATACAACGTTGTATTATTAGAATTTATTCTATCGTTGTTCCATCCAGGCGCCTTTTACTTCGCCATCGTTTACCTCTACATAAATATGCTCATCCAGCGTGGTTGAAATAGAGAGGCCAACATAATCTAATGCAACAGGAAAACTTTTGTGGGTTCGTTCCACCAGGGCGGCGGTTTGTATTTTTTTGGGGTATGCGTTTAGTAAAGGTTTTAAAGAGTAAAGCATTGTTTTACCACTATTGGCCACATCATCAATTAATACTACTACTTTATCATTTAGGTTAACGGGGGGCTCAATGGTAACCGCTGCCGGCATTTGCTTATCGAGGCTAAGCGATACCACCAATACCTCGCCATTAAATGATTGTTTTAGATACCCGGCAATAATACCGGCGATGATGATGCCACTATCCTTAACGCCCAGCAATACCAATTGCGGCTCATCGTAATTACGCTCAACCAGCTCCAGCGCTATGCGGCGTAGTTTTTTGTCGGCTATTTCCTTTGTAAGAATATGTTTTCGCAGTTTATCCACTGTACAATAATTAAGGATGGAAATTAGCAACAAATCAACAATCAAACAATTAACAAATGGAAATAATTATCTTAGCCGCTATAATATCATATTATGCAATTGCTGCCACAAATACTGTTTATTGCCCTGCTGGGTTCGGCCGCCTGGCTGTTTGCAAAAAAAATAAAAGCTATCCGCCAAAATATACTGCTTGGCAGGGATGAAGATTTTAGCGACCAGCCCGCCCGCCGGTGGAACAATGTGCTGCTGCTGGCACTGGGGCAAAAAAAAATGTTTAAAAACCCGCTGGTAGCCATCATGCACCTGGTAATTTATGCCGGCTTTATTATTATAAACCTGGAGGTACTTGAAATAGTATTGGATGGTATTTTGGGCACCCACCGTTTGTTTTTAACCACCCTTGGTGGCTTTTATACTTTTTTGATTAATTGTTTTGAAATACTGGCCGTAGGGGTGATAATTGTTTGCATTATTTTTTTAGTACGCAGAAATGTAATAAAGCTAAAACGATTTATTAGCCATGACCTTGATGGATGGCCACGCAGTGATGCCAATTATATTTTAATTACCGAAATCATATTGATGGGCCTTTTTATCAGCATGAATGCAGCCGACCGGGCCCTGCAACTGCAAGGGGCCGATCACTACCACGATACTGGTAATTTTGTAATAAGTGGCCTGCTCTCTCCATTATTTAGCGGCTTAACGCCGGCCGCACTGGTAGCCATTGAAAGAATTTGCTGGTGGGTGCATATTGCCGGTATACTGGCTTTTTTAAATTACCTGCCTTACAGCAAGCACCTGCATATTATGCTGGCATTTCCTAATGCCTATTTTGCCCGGCTGGATGCACCGGGTAAAATGGCTAATATGGAAAGTGTACAAAACGAAGTAAAGTACATGATGCAGCCTGAGCTTGCACCTACAGGCGAACAGGCACCTGTAAAATTTGGGGCTAAAGATGTAAGCGACCTTAGCTGGAAAAATTTACTGGATGCCTACAGCTGTACCGAATGTGGCCGCTGCAGCAGTGCCTGCCCTGCTAACCAAACGGGTAAATTATTAAGCCCACGCAAAATAATGATGGATACCCGGGACAGGCTGGAAGTTGTGGGTAAAAATATTGCTGCTAATAATGGCGTATTTAAAGACGATGGACAAACCTTATTACACCAGTATATTTCGGTAGAAGAGCTGAGGGCCTGCACCACCTGTAATGCCTGTGTAGAAGAATGCCCGGTAAGCATTAGCCCGCTGGATATTATTATACAATTGCGTCGCTCATTGGTGATGGAAGAAAGCAATGCGCCACAGGAATGGAATATGATGTTTGGCAATATTGAAAACAATTTTGCACCCTGGAAATTTTCGCCGGAGGATAGAGATAAATGGGCAGAAGAAATGTAACTGCCGCAATTACTAGCTGAACAAAGTGCTGCCGTACAAGTGTGCGACGCCTATGCTGTTGCCCGGGGTACTGTTGCTCGTTACCACATTACCATCAGGGCTTCTTTTTACCAATTACCTCCACTTTTACCCTTGTAAGCCCTGCAGATGTATAGCCTAGTTTTTTGGCAGCAGCGCTGGTGAGGTCTACAATGCGTTTCATTTTAGGATGCAACCGGTCGTTTACCTTTACTACCACCGATTTTCCGTTACGCAGGTTGGTTACTTTTACCCAAGTGCCTAGTGGCAGCACATTGCAGGCGCAGGTCATTTTTTGTTGGCTAAAAATTTCGCCATTGGCTGTTTTACGCCCGTTAAATTTATTGGAATAAAAACTGGCCTGCCCATAAAATATTTTTTTGGTGCCGGGTTGTTTGCTGGTATTGGCTGGCGCTGTTTGTGCTGGCGATGCTATTGTGCTAAACAGCAGGCAGCCAAAGAGGCAAATTAGTTGAGCAAATCGGCAAACAGTAGCAGGCTTTAGCAGCATTAATTGTGTGGGGTGTTAAACTATTTAGAAGAAAAATATTTTTCCCTCAACGCTTTATCATCTCCATAAATATCTTCATAAAACCTAATCTTTCCATCTTTACCCTCACAGCTAAAATAGTTAATAAATAATGGTATTTCGTTTTTTACCGGTATTCTTTTTGTCTTTTTTTCGGCAATCCAATTTCGTATAGAGTCTGCAGTATACCGGAGTGTATCACCAATAGCAAGGTTTAGGCTATCGTTTCGGGCAATATAAAAAGCCAGTTTTTCCCACTCCTGCACCCTAACACAGCCATGGCTTAAAGCACGGGCCGATTTTTTAAAAAGGTACCGTTGGTTGGTATCATGCAGGTATACAGCGTATGGGTTGTTAAAATTAAATTTTAATACGCCCAGTGCATTATCGTCACCGCTGTTTTGCATTACTTTATAAGGTATGCCTTTGTTGTATTTAGCCCAGTTTACAGATGCCGGATCGATTGCTTCTCCTTTGGGGCCTACCAATTTCAGGCCTATACGTGCCAGGTAGTGAGGGTTGTTTTTTAATTTGGGCAGGTACTGTTTGGCGATGATACTGGTGGGTACCGTCCAGGTGGGATAGGTAACCATATTGTTTATAGCGCTGTATAGTAAGGGCGTACGGGTTTCTGGCTTGCCACAAATAATTTTTGATTGCAGGGCTAGTGTATCGCTATCCCACAACTCAAGGTAATAGCCGGGCAGGTTTACCCATATATATTTTTGTGGCAGGGTGTCGGGCAATTGCTTATACCTGTCCAGCGTAACTGCTATCCGCTTATACCGCTCTACATCGCTGCTGTTGATTAATTTTATAAGGCTGCTTGTAATTTTTCCATCTTGTTTTAGCGCTTTTAGTTTTTGGTATTTTTTGATGGATGTATTTAGTTCTGCTGAATCGGGCAGCCTGTTAACAATATCCATACAGTTACTTTCGCCCAGCCTTTTTTGCAATGTTTTTATAAAGTTCAGGGAGTCTTTTTCATCTTCGTTTTTATAAGGATAGGCCACGTAGGTATACTCCCGCCTGTCCATACTATCTAAAAAACGCCTGATGCCCTGCTTTAGCAAATGATAGCCTTTATATACAGGCTCTGCGCTGTTAACTGCTGTAGTAAACTGGCCTTGCTGCAATAGTTTAGTAACACTGTTAAGCAGATAGCTGGTTACTTTTACCGAATCTGATTTTAAACGGGTGCTGTAATAACCGAGCCGGCCATATTTGATATCTTTTAATAGTTTAAGGCAAGCGTCTGTCATGGCAATATCAGCCCTTGCCCATTCTTTTTTGCCTAGTTGCTGCAAGGTATCAGCCGCCAGTTTTGCTTTTATTTTTTTAAGGTAAGCTGCATGATAAGCGGCAGGATATAATCCATACATTTCTGCCGTGTTGATAAACTGTAAAAGAGAGTCTGCCAGGGGTTTCCAGCTATTATCCCGGCTCCACACCTGCTCATCGTTTTGCAGCTGGTAAAAAGTATTTACCAACTGCATCAATTCAATTTTTTTATTATCATCAATCTGCCCGTTGTGCTCAAGGGCATAATTGAGTATCTCCCTAATATTATCACCAGCCTGCGCTGCCACTGGTAATGTATCTGCCGTTTTGTTTGCTGTACTGCCGGCGCTGGTAGCCGCATTGTTGTTGCAAGAGATAATAACAAGGCACAGCAAAATAAGGGAGTACGTAAATATGCTGTTTCTATGATAATCCATATATGCAGGGAATAGTTGTAATTTTCAAAACGGATTTCAGGAGGCTTTTAAATGGATATCTATGTACAAATTAACAAATAGATTTTATATAAAAATTTTTTGTGGATTGATTTTTAGCACCTTCACTTTTAATGTAACAGCACAAGATACCCTGCTAAACAAATACGGTTTGTGGGTGATTAACCGGGCGGCTGACTTTAAAAAAACGGTACAGAGCAATAGCCAAAAGCAACTGATCGACCTTAAACAACTGATACCGGGTATTTGTGTGGCGCTGCAATATGCAGGCAACGATAATTTTATGGGCAAATCGCTTTACCCGGCTAGTGCCAGGGCCTACTTGCGCCAGCCTGCTGCCCATGCATTGGCAGCCGTACAAAAAGAATTAAACGGGCGGGGCCTGGGCTTAAAAATTTATGATGCTTACCGGCCTTACAGTGTTACCGAAGCAATGTGGGAGCCGGTGAAAGACGATCGCTATGCTGCCAATCCTAATAATGGCAGCGGCCATAACCGTGGCGTGGCAGTAGACCTTACGATTATTAACCTGCAAACTAACGAAGTGCTGGATATGGGCACCGGCTTTGATAATTTTTCTGATACGGCTCATCATCGTTTTACGGCTTTACCCGCCGCCGTACTTACCAACCGGCAATTATTAAAAACATTGATGGAGCAACATGGCTTTAAAGCACTGGAAACTGAATGGTGGCATTATGCATTACCCAACGCACCTATGTATGAGCTGCTAGACCTTCACTTTGATACCCTACAAAAAATAAGCAGCAGGAAAAAATAAACCCGCTGCTTACAAATTTTATACAATGGTTATTGGCAGATCCTGCCCATGCGTTGCTCCAGCAACAAAAGATCGGCCAGTACAAAAGCAGTTACTGCCTCCAGCACTACAGGCACCCTTAATGCAATACATAAATCGTGTCGGCCTTTTACAGAAAAAGGCTCAACCTGGCCGGTTGCCACATTTAATGTTTGCTGCTCTTTAGGGGTAGATGAAGTGGGTTTGATGGCAATACGAAAAACCAGCTCATTGCCATTGCTAATACCACCCACAATACCACCGCTATGGTTGGTAGTGGTTTTGCCCTTGCTATCTTCTATCCAATCATTATGCTGGCTGCCAAACATTTTGGCAGCAGCAAAACCAGCACCAAACTCAATACCTTTTACTGCAGGTATTGCAAATACCGCATGCGCCAATGCTGACTCCACCGAATCGAAGAAAGGTTCGCCAATGCCAATTGGCAGCCCTTGTGCCCTGCACTCTACTATACCACCAATAGTGTCTTTAGCGTCGATGGCTTTTTGAAGCCCGTGCTCAATATCTGCCTCACCGCCTATTTCTAAAATGGCAGCTTGTACAGTTACGGCTTTTAATAATTTTTTTGCAACCACGCCTGCAGCTACCAGGCATACCGTAAGCCTGCCACTAAAATGGCCACCACCCCTAAAATCTTCGTAGCCGCCAAATTTATGGGTGGCTACAAAATCGGCGTGCCCGGGCCGGGGTACATCCCGCTGTTTTTCGTAATCGGTACTACGGGTATTGTTATTGTCAAATAAAATTGTAATGGGTGCACCGGTGGTTTTACCGTTAAACACCCCATTCATTATCCGGGGTATATCATCTTCTTTACGAGGCGTAGTACCTTTGGCCCCCGCTTTTCTGCGTTCAATATCGGTGGTAAAATCTTCTACTGATAAAGGCAAGCCAGCCGGGCAGCCATCAATGTTGATGCCTACACAATGGCCATGCGATTCTCCAAAAATGGATACCCTGAAAATTCTTCCAAAACTATTCACTGTTATACCGGTTAATTGGTTAATACATTGGTTGATTGTTCTGCTATTACAGCACCGAGGCTTATCAGGTGCTGATAAAAATCGGGGTAGGATTTATTGATGGCATTAGCCTCTTCAATAACTGTATCGCCATCAGCCTGCAATGCTGCCACCGCACATGCCATTGCAATACGATGATCGTGGTGTGAGTGTACTAAAGCGCCTTTTACGCCGGTACCTCCTTTTACCAGCATCAAATCGTCTTGAAGGGTAATATCAATACCCATTTTGCCAAACTCCTGCTGCAGGGTTAGGCCCCTGTTGCTCTCTTTATGTGCCAACCTGCTTACCCCTTTTATTACCGTTGTACCCCGGCAAAAACTTGCCAGCGCCACCAACGGGGGAAATAAATCGGGGCAATCGGTAGCATCAAACTGAAATGCTTTTTTACCGGCTGGTGTAGCAGTAATAGCTATTTGGTTGTCGCTAATGGATACCGATGCACCACTATCTATGATGGCCTGCATGATTGCTTTATCTGCCTGGGTGGATGTTGTATCAAGCCCTGTAACTATTACACTGCCGCTTACTGCACCTGCTACCAATAAAAATGCGCCACCACTCCAATCGCCCTCTACAGTGTAATTGGCCGTTTGCGGCAAGGCCTCCGTTACCGGGTAAATGGTAAAAGATTCAAAGGCATTGTTTTGAACCTTGTAGCCAAACTGATGCATTACCTGCAGGGTAAGATCGATATATGGTTTGCTTTTTAAATTGCTTACGGTAATGGTTACTGGCTCGGTTGCAGCTTTGGCAAAAGCCATCAGCAGGCCTGTTAAAAACTGTGAGCTTAGTGAACCATCAATACTGATAGATGCTGGCTGCAAGGGCCCTTGTATTTGCAAGGGCAGTTTGCCCTGGTTTGATTGGATGCTGATACCCAGTTGCGGAAAAATCTCATCAAAAAAATCCATTGGTCTTGTTACCAGGCTACCTGTACCATTAATGGTAATGGCCTGCTTGCTTAGTGCGGCGATGGGGGTAAACATACGAATACCTAAACCACTTTCGCCACAGTTCATTTGGCCAGACACGGGCTGTACACCCTTGCTATGTATCACCAATTGGTGACTATTGTGCATACTGATTACAGCTCCCAGGTTTTGGATAACACCCAGTGCGGCCATATCATCATTGCTTTTGCCAGGGTTGTGTATAATGGTAGTACCCTCCTGCAATAAAGCAGCAGCACATGCCCGCTGCATAGAGCTTTTGGAGGTTGGCGCCTTAATGCTGCCATTTAAATTACCGGGTTTTATTTTTACAATCACTTTATAAACTTTGACTAATTAAATGTTCAAGCTGTACCAGCGGAATAGGTTTGATAACACCCTCGCCTATAGTATTAAGCAGGATAAAATTCATTTGATTGCTGGCTCTTTTTTTATCCATCTTTAGCAGGTTCCATACCTTTTGTTTATCAAACTGCAGGGCTACTGTTAAATGATATTGTTGCAAAAGCCGGCTCACCCTTTCTTTTTCAGCCGAATCAAACTGGTTGATTTCTTCCGAAAACTTGCAGGCAGCCATCATACCAATACTAATGGCATGACCATGGAGTAAATTGTAGGTATTTTCTACAGCATGCCCCAAAGTATGACCAAAATTGAGGAGCTTTCGATCGCCTTTTTCAAATTCATCAGCCAGTACAATGCTGGTTTTTATCTGCACATTCCAGCCAATCAGGCGGGCAAGTAATGCAGCATCTTGCTGAAAATGTGATAAGCTGTGCTGCTCCAGCAATGCAAACAATGCTGCATCTTTTATACAAGCATGTTTTATTATCTCGGCAAAGCCATTTATCCAGTGCTCCTGTGGTAAGGTTTGCAGCAGCGAATAATCAAACAGTAAAAATTCTGGTTGTCGTATAAGCCCTACCAGGTTTTTGTAGGGGCCAACATCCACACCATTTTTTCCACCGATGGATGCATCCACCATTGCCAAAATTGTGGTAGGCACAAAGCCAAACCGTAGCCCACGCATGTATATGCCGGCAGTGTAGCCTGTAATATCAGTAACAACGCCGCCGCCTACCCCAACAAGTACTGTATTACGGTCTGCTTCTTTTTCAATCAGCTGCCTTATTATTTCATCTACGGCTTGCTGTTGCTTGTACTGTTCGCCAGCTTTTATTACAATGGTTTGCCAATCTTTAAAAATAGCGGGTTGTGCGGCCAACACATTTTCGTCGGTAATGATGATGGTTTTTTCTTTAGGCACTATTTGCTCCAGCATTAAAAATGCCGTATCAAAATAATACGTTACCACACTACCTGAAAACTGCTGTACGGTTGTTGTTGCTGACACTGCTGCTAAATAAAAGTTGTTTTACAATTTCACTGATTAACTGTTCATCACTTTATTTTGATGGTTGATACTTTCTAAGTGTACCGCATCAAAGTATTTAGTAATAAACTCCTGGCTAAGGCCCAATTTATCTCCTTTTTTACAAGCCTTTTCCAATATTTCGTTCCAGCGGTTGGTTTGCAGGATGGTGATGTTGTTGTCTCTTTTATACTGGCCAATTTTATCTGCAATTTTCATACGCTGGCTGATGAGCAATAACAGTTCATCATCCAGGTGGTTAATTTGCTCCCTTAGGGTAGCCAGGGCATTTAAAAACTCTTGCTTATCGGTATTTTCGTTTCTCCAGATAAGTGCATCCAGCATTTCGGCCAGGCGCTCGGGCGTAATTTGTTGTTTAGCATCGCTCCAGGCATTATCGGGGTCGATATGGCTTTCTATCATCACACCATCAAAATCAAGGTCGATACTTTTTTGGGCTGTTTGCTGCAGCATATGCCTGTTGCCACAAATATGAGAGGGATCGCAGATCAGGATCATTTCGGGAAAGCGGCGTTTCATTTCGATGGGTAAGTGCCACATAGGTGCATTGCGGTATTCTGTATTGCCGTAATTGCTAAATCCACGGTGAATCATCCCTACTTGTTTTACACCCACTTTTTGCAGCCTTTCAATACCACCACTCCATAATTCAAGATCGGGGTTGATGGGGTTTTTTATTAAAACAGGTATATCCACCCCACGCAGGGCATCGGCTACTTCTTGCACGCTAAAAGGGTTTACGGTAGTTCTTGCCCCAATCCATAGCATATCTACTTCAAATTGCAACGCATCTTCTACATGCTTGGCCGTTGCTACTTCAACGGTGGTAGGCAAGCCTGTTAGTTTTTTAGCCTGTAGCAACCAAGGCAGCCCTTTGGTGCCTATACCCTCAAACATACCGGGTTTGGTACGTGGTTTCCAGATGCCTGCACGCAGCACATCTACTTTGCCTGTTTTAGCCAGCCTGGTAGCGGTTTCCAGCACTTGCTCTTCTGTTTCGGCACTGCAGGGGCCGCTGATAATTAATGGACGTTTTTTCCATTTGTCCTGCATTAGCGCTTTCATGTTCTGTGTTTGTGTTTGCATTGTATTGTATTTAGATTGCCTGTATAAATATTTATAATTTAAATTACTTTTTAGCTAACTGATTATTGAATGTTTTAAAAGCCGTGTAATCCATTTCAAATTTTATTTCGCCTTTACCGTGAAGCCCGGTTTCTTTCCAGCCATTGAGCCTGTAAAAGCTTTCGGCCCTTGTACCGGGTTCGGTACCTAACCACAGTGTTTTTTTTGTTTGGCTAAAATACCATTGCAGCATTAGCCCATGCAGCTGCTTACCTATTCCCTTGTTTTCAAAATCGGGGTGTACAAATAATGCCCATACATTATTGTCTTGCATGTCTATAATAGAAAAGCCCGCCAATGTTCCTTTCACTTCACCTATCCATCCTTTGCCTCGCTGGGTTATAAATAATTCTACATCTTTATCGGGTACCAGGGCAGGGTTGCTAAGCCTGTTTTCTTTTACAGCATTTCTTACCGTTTGTATTGCTGGTATATCGGCCACAACAGCCTCCCTGTACATCATTTTATAATACGCTTTATTTTGTTTGCATGTTCCATCAGTTCGGTAAGGTATTGCCAGTTTTCTTTTTCGAGGCTAGCCTTAAATTTTCTTAACTGGCTGATGTGTTCGTTTAATACATCCAGCACATTTTCCCTGTTTTGCATAAAAATGGGTGCCCACATGGCCGGGTTGCTTTTGGCCAGGCGTACGGTACTTTCAAAGCCACCACCTGCCAGCTCAAAAATGGCATCCTCTTCTTTTTCTTTTTCCAATACCGTGTTGGCCAAAGCAAAGGAAGTAATGTGAGCAATATGGCTTACATAGGCAGCATGTACATCATGATTATAGGCATCCATATATACAATATGCATACCCAGTGCCTTGTAAAGTGTTTCTACTTTTTCTACTGCGGCTATACCGCTTTTTTCTTTTTCGCAAATAACACAAGCCCTGCCAGCAAATGCCCCTGTAACGGCAGCCTCCGGCCCGCTGTACTCGGTGCCCCACATGGGGTGTGTAGCCACAAAACAGTTGCGTAAGGGATGATTTTTTAACGCATTGCAAAGGGCAAATTTTGTTGAACCTCCATCTGCCACCAGTTGCCCTTCATTTATCAAATCCATTATTTGCAACATTACCGGCACGGTAGCATCTACAGGTATAGATACATAGATAAAGTCGCTTTGCTTTACCGCTTCTTCCAATGGCAGCGCTTCATCTATCAAGCCAAGTTCCAGGGCTTTTGCCAGGCTTTGCGAAGAGCGGCCTACCCCGATTATTTTTTTTGCAAAGCCTTTTTCCTTCATGGCCAATGCCAGGGAGCCGCCTATTAAACCAACGCCTACTATTGTTACGGTATTAAACATGTTGCTTATTCATTACAGTTTGCTTAATCCGGTTAATTGCTTCATCAAATTTTTGCACAGGGGTACACAAACTTACCCGAACGTAGCCATTGCCTGCACTACCAAAAATACCACCCGGTGTTATAAATACACTTGCATGCTGCAGCACTTCGTCGCTAAGCTGGTATCCATCTGTATAATTGCCGGGTATAGCCGCCCATACAAACATGCCTGCTTGCGTAGTATCAAAATCGCACTGCAGCAAGCTGAGCAGCTCAAATACTTTTTTCCGGCGTTTTTGATAAATGTCATTTACTTCTTCATGCCACTCCAGCCCCAATTCTAATGCTTTGGCAGCTGCCAGCTGCAGTGGTAAAAACATTCCACTATCCATATTACTTTTAAACCGCAGCACTTCGTCTATGCGTTGCTTGGCTCCAGCCAGCATACCAATGCGCCAACCGGCCATATTGTGCGATTTGCTGAGTGAATTGAGCTCAATAGCCACTTCTTTGGCTCCTTCTACCGCCAGCAAGCTCATTGGCTGGTTGTTTAATATAAAACTGTAGGGATTATCGTGTACCAATAAAATGCCATGCCTTTGGGCAAAGGTTACCAGCTCCTGAAACAATTGGTGCGTAGGTAACTGCCCAGTAGGCATATGCGGATAGTTTACAAACATCAACACCGGCTTTTGGCCAGCCGCAGCAAGCTGTTGTGCTATGGCCGGCAAATCTGGATACCAGTTGTTTTCTTTTTGCAAGGTATACTCAACAATACTGGCACCGGCAATACTGGCTGCACTGCGATAGGTTGGGTAGCCCGGGTTGGGTATTAATACAACATCGCCGGGGTTGATATACGTCATGCAGATATGCATAATACCCTCTTTGCTACCAATAAGCGGTAGTACTTCTGTTTCCGCATCCAGCGATACCTGGTACCAGCGTTGGTACCATTTGGCAATTGCATTACGCAAAACGGGGCTGCCCTTATAGCTTTGGTATGCATGCTGGTTGGGCTTTTGAGCTTCCTCAAATAAAGTTTGAGTAACGGCCGGGTGTGGGGGCAAATCAGGACTGCCTATGCCCAGGTTTATTACATTTTTACCTGCCTTATTAAGGGCATCAATCTCCCTTAATTTTTGAGAAAAATAATATTCACCGATACCCTCTAATCTATTGGCTGTATGCATTCCTGTATATTTTTTGTGCGGCCTGTTTACCAGCACCTTTATTGTTTATTTTATTTTACCATTTTTATACACCCCCAAAACGGTAAGTGCCTTGGTTTTTTGCTTTACTTCCTCCAGCGCCTGCGTAAACTGTGCGGCAGAGTCAAACTCCATATCAGCATGAAACGAGTATTTAAAATCGCTGCCGGGTATAGGCATACTTTGCAGCTTGCTCAGGTTTATGCCAGCATTGGCAATCGTATTTAATACGTTTGCCAGGCTACCTTTTGAGTGATCTGTATGAAAGTTGATAGACGCCTTATTGGCATCTTTTACAGCGGCTACCTCATCGGCCCTTTGTAAAATTAAAAACCGGGTATAAGTATTTTTAAGCGTATGAATATTAGGGGCAATTATATCCAACTGGTAAATTTCTGCGGCCAGCTTACTGGCAATTGCTGCAATATGTTTGCTGTGGTGTTTGTGAATATGCTTGGCGCTAAGGGCTGTATCTTCTGTTTCTACCAGGCGCCAATTGTATTTATCAAGATAATCCAGGCATTGCTGGATGGCCATTGGATGTGAGTGCACTTCCTTAATATCAGCCAGTGTTACTCCAGGGTTTACCAGTAGGTTTTGCTTGATTTGCAAAAAAACCTCTCCAATAATTTTAAGGTTACTTTTTTGCAGCAAGTTGTAATTAGGCAAAATACTTCCGGCAATTGAGTTTTCGATGGCCATTACGCCGCCTTCGCTTTCTTTTTTGTTTTCGGCAATTTTTATTACCTCTCTAAAAGTGGCACAGCAAATTACCTGTACGTTTTTACCGTAAAATTGCCTGGCTGCTTCCTGGTGAAAGCTGCCCTCAAAGCCTTGTATGGATACTCGTGTTGTCATGTAAAAAAAATCCCGGCCTGTTGAGCCGGGAATCTTTGTATGTTAAGCTATTTTTTTTGATGGATTAACAAAAGACCCCCGTACCATTTTTAAAAAAATAGTAACCAAAATAAAATCGGGTAAAAATTGATCTGTTGTTCATCTTGGGTTCGAAATTAAGAAAGAAAATGTTACAACCCAATATTTTTTTTAAAATTTTAATAAAAAGATTGAAGAACATTTATGAAAAAGATAGTTTAGCACTATTTCCATTAATATAGGGGTAAAAAATAGTCGCCCCTGAGAACAGGGGCGACATTAACGATTGCTTGCCATATGAAAAATTCTTATATAGAAACGGCCTGGTTATTAGGCGCAATCGATTAAGACCGTTTTTTTAATTACTTCTTCAGAGAATCAACAGCAGCTTTAGCTGAATCAACCACTGCAGAAACAGTAGAATCAACTTTAACAGCAGCTGAATCGATAGTAGCTTTAGCAGAATCAACTGTAGCAGTTACAGCAGAATCAACTTTAGCTTCGGTAGATGTAGCTGAATCATTACAAGCTGCAAAAGCGGCAGCGATAGCAAATACAAAAAGTACTTTTTTCATTTTTTGAGTTTTTTAAATTGTGATTTTGAACATTAATACGCCTGCTTAAAAAAGGTAACCCAACTTTTTTTAAAAATTTTTTTTTCGTTGTTTTGGGTTACTATTGCTGCACTTAACGTATTAATACCAGACTGGTGAATATTTTAGAGAAAGATCAATTATTACTCAGGGGATTAGCTAGAAACGATAAATCGGCTGTGGAAGCTATTTACCGTGAAAACTATGGAATGATCCAGTCATTTGTTCTTAATAACAATGGCGCTGCAGACGATGCCCGTGATATTTTTCAAGAAGCGATGGTGGTATTGTTTGAAAAATCTATAGATAATAGTTTTTTGCTTAACTGCCAGCTAAAAACCTATATCTACTCTGTATGCCGGCGTTTATGGCTAAAAAGGCTGCAACAACTAAATAAATATAGTACACAGCTGGATAGTATTGAAGAAACGGTGCCGGTAGAAGAAGAAGTGGAAGAACATGAAAAACGCAATGCCGATTTTATGTTAATGGAAACAGCAATGGGGAAAATAGGTGAGCCTTGCAAAAGTTTGTTGGATGCCTATTACCTGCAAAAGAAAAGCATGCAGGATATTGCCCGGGATTTTGGCTATACCAATGCAGATAATGCCAAAACCCAGAAGTACAAATGTTTGATGCGGCTAAAAAAACTATTTTTTGCACAATATAAAAATGCTTAGGAATGGATGAGATGTTGTTATTGGAGGCCATTGAGCGATACCTTGCCGGCGAAATGCCTGCACAGGAGAAAGCGCTTTTTGAAGATCTCCGCAAAAACAATCCCGAGGTTGACCAGCAGGTAGTGGAACATATCATTTTTTTACAAGGGCTGCAACGCCATGGCGCTGTAAAAGCTTTTAAACACAGCTTACAGCAAGTAGAAACCAAGCTTATTACAGATGGAGTAATTAGTTTACCATCATTAAAAGGTAAAGCCAAAGTAATATACTTGTGGAATAAGTATAAACGTAATATGGCTGTAGCAGCCTCTATCGCAGGTATTATTTCGCTAATTACAATGGTGTTTACCGTAACGTTTACCAAAAAATACAACAACAACTACGAGTACCTGGTTGGTGAAATTAATAAAACCAACAAAGCTGTTTCTACCTTAAAAAGTACTACCAGCCTGCCCGCTGCCCCAGCCAAAACCGAACCAAGGGTTGACTTTAGAGGTACCGGTTTTTTAATTGACGGCAAAGGATATCTTGTTACCAATGCCCATGTTATTAACCGCATGAAAAATATTTATGTAGAAAATAACAAGGGCGAGTACTTTAAAGCAACAGCTCTTTTTACTGATAACAATACCGATTTAGCTATCTTAAAAATTAATGATACTGCTTATAAAGCGCTGGCTGCCCTGCCCTATACCATCAAAAAAGCCAATGCAGATTTAGGTGAGCAATGCTTTACATTGGGTTACCCCCGTAACGAAATTGTATATGGAGAAGGATATGTAAGTGCCAAAAGTGGTAATGACGGTGATTCCTTGGCCTACCAGCTAACAGTATCGGCCAACCCAGGTAATAGTGGAGGCCCGGTGATTAATAAAAATGGGGAAATTATTGGTATCATCACCGCTAAAGATTCAAAAGCAGATGGCGTGGTATATGCAGCCAAATCAAGAAATATTTATAAGCTGCTCGACCAGTTAAAAAAACTGGATGAAAAAGAGCAAGGCATTAAAACACCTAACAGCTCTTCTTTAAAAGGCCTCGACAGGGTACAGCAGGTGAAAAAAATGGAAGACTACGTTTTTATGGTGGTAGGAAATTAAAATTATAACCCCCGCTTACTCACTACAAGATATTTTCAAAAGCTGCAATTATTAATTGCGGCTTTTGTATTTATATTACCAGCAATCCATTGCCCAGTGTTTAATACAATTAATTGTGCTAAGTGCTAAACAACCAGTTATAAAAAAAAGCGCTACCAGGTACCGCTTTTTTTTATAACTAAACTTTTTTTAAGCCCAAAGCGAAACCGGGTACTCACCTGCAGCCACTAATGCGTCAATACTGGCTTGTACGCCGGGTGCATCCTCCTTATACGTTACCCCAAACCATTGTGCCGATGTAGGTATTACTTTTACTGTTGCCTGCTGGCCTTTTACTACCTTATCTACTACGAGTGGTATAAAAAATTCTCCTTTAGGATTATTAATTTCTTTAGATAAAAACTCACCAAAATAATTTTCGCAATGATCAATAAAGTTTGGTGCAAAGGCAAAAAAGTTCATACTTACCGGGGCATCTTCGCTTACCTCATGCAGCCCTGTTTCATCTTCGTAAGTAATTACACCCTGCTCGTTACGATATATTTTGGTACGTTCGTTAATATCTACCAAGTTGGCATCAGCATCTACTTTACAAACACCCCGGCTTACGCTTCCATTATCACTAAGGGTTTTCTTTAACTCGTATCCAATAATTGCAAAATTACTGCTGCTCACCTGGCTGGTTAAAAAATTGGCGGCTTTTGCAAAACCATCCTTGCCATAAAAATCATCTGCATTGATTACTGCAAAAGGTTCGTTTACTTTACCCTTACAGCATAAAACGGCATGGGCAGTACCCCATGGTTTTTTTCGTTCATCTGGCACAGGTTGCCCAACAAATTTGTGTAGCTCCTGAAATACATAATCCACTTCAATTTTTGAAGAGAGTTTGTTGCCAAAGTTTTCCTTAAACATTTCTGCAAACTCTTCTCTAATAATAAATACTACTTTACCAAAGCCAGCACGGATAGCATCATAAATAGAATACTCCATAATGGTTTCTCCAGTAGGGCCAAAGCCCTGTGTTTGTTTCATACTGCCGTAACGGCTTGCCATACCGGCTGCTAATATTACAAGTGTAGGTTTCATTTCCAATTTTTTATTGCCATTAAATGTTCGAAATTGCCGCTGCGAAAATACTGTAAACGAGTAATCCAGAAAAAAAATTGCTTATACGTAATCCAAATATCATAGTGCAACAAATAACTACACTGGCTGGGCCTGGTACTGATGTACAGCTAAGCATGGTACGGTTTGATCAATTGCATCCTGTTATATCGGGCAATAAATTATTTAAGCTGCATTATTACTTGCAAGATAAACCCTGCAGTGTGGTAACATTTGGTGGGCCTTACTCTAATCACCTGGTGGCAACGGCTTTTGCCTGCCAACTACAGCAAATAGCCTGCACCGGTATGGTACGTGGAGAACAACCCTGCAACTTATCGCACACATTGCTACAATGCCAGCAATTGGGTATGCAACTGGAGTTTTTAAGCCGGCAGCAATACGATAGCATTAAAATAAATACTGCACTGGGCTTAAACAAATCCGCATTAGTAATACCCGAAGGAGGATATGGACCCTTGGGTGCAAAGGGTGCCGCACTAATGTGTAGCTATATACCACCCGACACTACCCATATTTGTTGCGCTGCTGGCACTGCCACTACTATTGCCGGTTTATTATTGGGCAAGCAGCCACAGCAGCAAATAATAGCGGTACCCGTTTTAAAAGGCATGACGGATATACCGCATCGACTACAATATTTAACCAGCCAAGTTTACAGCAATGCTCACCTGCATATTGCAGATGGATACGATTTTGGCGGATATGCAAAAAAAACTCCGGAGTTGCTATCTTTTATGAATACTATTTACCAGCAATACCAATTGCCACTCGACTTTGTATACACAGCCAAAATGCTGTATGCTGTTTTTAACTTGGTACAAAATGGCTACTTTGCGGCCGGTAGCCGTATCGCCTGCTTGCATACTGGCGGCTTGCAGGGCAACCTTTCGCTGCCGGCTCATACTTTAACTTTTTAGGATTTGTAACTGGCCATTATCTTTGCGCTACTTAACTTATGATTTCGCTGAAACAACAAAAAAAAAGCATATTACTAAAAGCATTATTGCTGCTGCTAACTAGCGGTTTTATACCAGGTAGTACGCAAGCACAGGATACACTACCCATTATTTCTGTAAAAAAAATCAGTGATAAGGTAATTGTAAGCTGGGTAAATAATTACGGTGCCAATATTAGCACCATTAATATCCAACGATCTAAAGACAGTTTAAAAAATTACACCACAATCGGATCGGTACTGGACCCCATGAATAAAGAAAATGGTTTTGTGGATGGGCGGGTGCC
>JBDKJT010000010.1:0-7421 GCA_039796475.1 Bacteroidota bacterium
TGATCTTATTAATGTGGATGTAGCTGCCAGCGAAAGTACCTTTGCCGAGCATGCCTGGGGCATTCACGAAAGTGCCATCCCTCACCAGGGCAATGCGTTTGACGTAATTAAACAAACGGCGCTGGATAAATCCTTACTGTTGAATAATATCAATATACATAGCAGCGATATTTTTTACCGTGCTGCACCTGGCACACCGGCTTTTGCAACAGCCCACCACTGCCTTGCTGTAGAAATGGAGGCTTTTGCACTTTTTGCCAATGCCAAACACCTGGGTAAAAATGCCGCCACTTTATTAACCGTTAGTGATGTAATACCCACCCATGAGTTTATTAGTGCCAACCAGCGTGAAACTGCTTTGCTGCCAATGATGGAGCTGGCCCTGGATAGTGCAATACAGCTTGTATAAGCATTGCCTGTTATAAAGCTTGGGCTGCAGGGTTAAATTTTATATTATTTAGTATGGCTGCATTTACCTTTACAGTTTAAATTTTGCAAATGACCAAACTGTCTGTTAACATCAACAAAATAGCTACCCTGCGTAACAGCCGTGGAGGCAATAACCCCGATGTAGTAAAAACAGCCCTGGATATTGAGCGTTTTGGCGCTGATGGTATTACGGTACACCCCCCCCCCGACGAACGGCACATCCGCTACAGTGATGTATTTGCCCTAAAAGCGGTAATACAAACGGAGTTAAATATTGAGGGTAATTGTACCGAAGATAAATTTGTACAATTGGTACTTGACAACAAACCAACACAGGTAACGCTGGTACCCGATGCCCTTGGGCAAATTACCAGCAACCATGGATGGAATACTATTGAGCATAAAGATTACCTGGTGCGTATGATTGATTTGTTTAAACAGGCCGGTATACGTACCTCGGTGTTTATTGACCCTGACCCCGAAATGGCAGCGGGTGCCGCCGCTGCAGGTGCCGACCGTATTGAATTATACACCGAAGGTTACGCTAAAGCATTTGCTGCAGGCAACCATCAACAAGCTATAGCCCCTTATATTGCCGCGGCAGTAAAAGCAAACGAGCTGGGGCTGGGTATTAATGGCGGGCACGATTTAGACCTGCATAACCTGAAGTATTTTGCTGAAAATATTCCAGGCTTGCAAGAGGTTTCTATTGGCCATGCGTTGGTATGCGATGCCTTGTATTATGGATTAGAAAATACGGTACAGCTTTACCAGCGACAACTAAAACAATATTAATAAACATTGGTTGCTTTAAAAAGCTACCCCCTATAAGCAGCTTTATTTTATACAACCAATCTTAATCCGGCAAAATAAATAAATGAACAACGAGCTAATACAAAATTTACTGGAAGCGCTGGAGGTTTCGCCAGAAAATATTCCATTGCGTTTGCAGGTGGCAGATATGATGCTGAAAGAAAGTATGCATGAGGCAGCAGCCGAACAATACCAGCTGGTACTAAAAAAACAATATGGCAATACAAGGGCAAGCGCCGGGTTGGCGGCCTGCTATTATTACCAGCAAAAATTTTCTGCTGCCATAGTGGTTTACGAGCAATTGCAGGGCGGCCTAACCCGTGCCGACCGGGTACTGTATATAAAAAGTTTAATAAAAGAAAACTCGGTACAGCAAGCCATTGCGGAGTACCAGCTTTTATTAGCAGATCATCCTGAGTTTAGTGATGAAGAGATTGATACAGCGCTGCGGATGCCATCTGCAGGAGATGTAAATGAGTTGCTGGAAGATGAATTAACCAGTAATGATGCAGATTTTTTTATGGAAAAACCTACAACCCGTTTTGCGGATGTGGGCGGTATGCAAAAAGTGAAAGAAGAGATTTCTATCAAAATTATTCAGCCCCTTAAAAACCCTGATTTGTTTAAGGCCTTTGGCAAAAAAAGTGGCGGCGGTATTTTGTTGTATGGCCCACCGGGTTGTGGTAAAACATTTATTGCCAAAGCTACCGCAGGCGAAATAGATGCCAAGTTTATCAATATTGGTTTGCATGATATTTTAGACATGTGGATAGGTAATAGCGAAAAAAACCTGCATGAGATATTTGAGCTGGCCCGCCGTAATAAACCCTGTGTATTATTTTTTGATGAAGCCGATGCCATGGGTGCCAGCAGGGGCGATTTAAAACAATCTGCCATGCGCCATGTGATCAACCAATTTTTGGCTGAAATGGATGGCGCCAGCAGTAACAATGATGGCGTATTAATATTAGCGGCTACCAATGCTCCATGGAATGTGGATGCGGCTTTTCGCCGCCCGGGGCGTTTTGACAGGGTGATATTTGTAGCCCCTCCGGATGAGCCTGCCAGGGTAGATATATTACAAGCCTTACTAAAAGATAAACCAGCATCCGCTATTGATGTACAAAAAATTGCTGCTGCCACCAATGATTATTCTGGTGCCGACCTTACCGCTATTATTGATATTGCCGCAGAAGAAAAATTAAGAGAAAGCATTAGCAAGGGCAGCATACAACCAATTACCACCAAAGATTTGCTGCATGCCCTGAAGCAGCACAAACCCACCACGCTTGAATGGTTTGCATCGGCCCGTAATTATGCGTTGTATGCCAACGAATCTGGCTTGTACGACGATATTTTAAAATACATGAAAATCAAAAAATAGTTCCGCCCCTCGGCAGATAAACAAGTGGCTGGCAAAGGGCAGGCCCGTTGCAGCAGTCATCCGCCGATTTTATATTTTGTATATGAGTGATAGTTTTCAATTTACAGAAAGGGCCGCATTGTTACTGGAACAGGGCCGTATAACAGATGCCATCAAGCAGTTAACTCAGGCATTAGAGCTGGCCCCCGAAAACGACCATGCCCTGGCCTTGTATGCCCGTTGCCAGTATGAGCAAAAAAAGTTTACCGAGGGCATCGAAACCATACAACGGGCTTTGGCCATCAACCCTGATAGTGAGTATTATTTTTACCTGCAAGGCTTTGGCTTTTATCGTACCGATAATAATGTAGCAGCAATTGCCAGCCTGGAGCAGTCTATCAGTATCAACCCCTATTTTGCAGAAAGCTTTGGGTTACTCGGCTATGTATACCTGGATGATAAAAATTTTAAACAGGCGCTGGATAAAGCCAACGAAGGTTTGCAAGCCGACCCTGAAAATATTACCTGCCTGAATGTGCGTTCAATTGCACAAAACAAATTAAAAATGACGGATGCTGCCATTGAAACGATGGAGTATGCATTGGCGCAAGACCCCGACAACGAGTTTACCCATACCACTGTTGGGTGGAATTATTTGGAAAAAGGCAAGCACAATTTAGCGGCCAATCATTTTAGAGAAGCATTGCGTATCGACCCCAATATGCCCGGGGCAAAAGAGGGGTTAAAGGAGGCGCTTAAATCAAAAATACCTCCCTACAAATGGTTGTTGCAGTATAGTTTTTGGATAAATAATAAAGGAAAAAAAGCCGGCTGGATGATACCGCTGGGCATCTATTTTGCAATGCGCCTGCTTACCGGGGCGCTGGGTAGCAATAATGCCACCAAAAATATTGTGCCTATTGTAGTGGGGTTGTACCTGTTATTTGTAATTACCTCCTGGCTCATTAATCCAATCGCCAATTTATTTTTATTATTTTATAAAGATGGTAAGTATGCTTTAACAACCACTGAAAAAAATACCGCCATCACAGTGGTTAGCGCTTTGGTGCTTGGCTTGCTACTACTCACCACCGGTATGTTCATGGCTGGCTATAGCAAAAATTTGCAAACGGCCTTTATGATAGCAGGTATAGCCCTGGCGGCTACAGCTGTACCACTTGGTAAAATTGAATATCCTTTATCATTTAACAGCTATGGCAAAGCCAATAAATTTGCGATGATACTGGCTGCACTCGGTTTAGTAACTTGTATACTGGCCTTTGCTTACCTGCCGGCCGCCATTGTAACCGGGGGCATCTTTATGGTATTATTTGTGTTAAACAACTGGCTAAGTATATTCCGATAAGTATTAAAAAATAAGCATGAAAAGATCAATTAAAATATTGCTGTTTTGTGTAGCCTGTCTTTCGCTGGTAAGCTGGGACAGGGCTAGTAAAGAACTTGCCAAAACGCATTTAAAAGACCAACCGGTTCAATCTTATTTTCATGATACGTTCAGGTTGCTGTATGTAGAAAATACTGGCGCTGCATTAAGCCTTGGCGACGATTTATCTAAGGGCTGGAGTTTTTGGTTGCTGAGTGCTGTACCGCTTGCTTTATTGTTGGGTATGAGTGGATATGTAATAAGGCATTGCGATAAAATGGATAAGGCAAAAATGACAGCCTTTACGTTAATAATTGCTGGTGGCCTGGGTAATATTTTCGATCGGATTGTATACGACCGGCATGTTACCGATTTTATGAATATCGGCATTAGCAACCTGCGTACGGGTATCTTTAATTTTGCAGACGTTTTTATTACGGCCGGGGCTATTATGCTGGTACTGGCGTTTAAAAAAACAGTGCCAAACACTGCCTGATTAATATTTTAGATGGTATAAATACAGAAGGGTTACACCACCGTGTAACCCTTCTTTTATCCTGTAATCACTTACATTTTTATGAGGGCAAATTGGTTACAGCCCTTTGGCAGCAGTAGTTAAGTGGTTAGCCAATGTATTAATGGCGGCAGCAGTGCTGTCTATTTGTTCCTGCGCCTCCTTCCAATTACGTTGTTCGATGGCTTCCCTTATGCCGGGCAATGTTTTTACACCATAGCCAGTATAAAATCCCGGTGCATAAATG
Source organism: Bacteroidota bacterium (assembly GCA_039796475.1). Classification (GTDB taxonomy): domain Bacteria; phylum Bacteroidota; class Bacteroidia; order Chitinophagales; family Chitinophagaceae; genus Ferruginibacter. The sequence goes on from JBDKJT010000010.1 coordinate 4,751, forward strand.
CTGTGCCGATACCAACCACGGCGGGGCAATCCATTGCTGGTAAGTAAGGCTTGCTCAGCATGGTAAAGTTGATTGTTTAAGGCCTGTTGTTGGGCGGCAGGTATAGCGCCTTTGTTTATTGCGTTGTGTAAAAGAATGGTTGCTTTTTCAAGAGCAGTTGCAGCATTTTGCAAATTGGCAAAAGAAAAATAAGGCACTTCATCTTTTAGCGCAGGTGGTAGTTTAGATTCGGTAATATTGTTGCCGGTAACAAAATGCTTTTCGTTTATTACCTGGTTGTCTACGGTTGTTTGTTCTCTCATATCATCCACCAGCGTTATTACTTCTGTAATATATTTTTGGATGGTTTTTTGCAGGCTTCTAAAATCAAAGGGCAAGGTTTCGGCATTGGCAAAACGCAGGCTGGTGCGGCCGCAAATTTTAGCCAGCGCCACGCCATACTCAAAAGTAGGATCTTTAAAACGGCGGTATAAATCGTAGCTGTCGTACACCGAGTGGTATTCTCCCCCATCATCTTCTCCCCCAAAACCAATATTCATACTGGTAATACCCAGGTGCTGAAAAAATGGTGAATAATCAGAACCAGAACCCAATGCCTCCAGGTCAAAATCTTTTTTAGCCAGTAGCTCTTTTTTTGATTTTATGGATGAAGCATTTACCAGGTCGTTGCTTCTGCGCCTTTCAAACACCGAGGTGTTGCTCTGCGGATCGGAAACAGCTTTTGTAATTTCGGTAAATGCCGGTGTCAGCGCATGTGAGCCACCTGCATATAAAAAGCCACGGCCATTACCATCGGTGTTAATATAAATAACTGCTTTTTGGGTAAGTTCGGTGGCATGGTCTTCTACCCATTCGGTAGAGCCAAGCAAGCCCGGCTCCTCACCATCCCAGGCGCAATAAACCAGTGTACGTTTAGGTTTGTAGCCATCTTTTACCATGGCACCCACGGCACGGGCCTCCTCCATCAGTGCAGCCAGTCCGCTGATAGGATCGGCAGCACCGTTTACCCAGGCATCGTGGTGGTTGCCCCTTATTACCCATTCGTCGGGCAGTTGGCTGCCTTTTATAGATGCGATGATATTGTGTACAGGCCTAATTTTCCAATCAAAGGTTAGTTTTAAATGCACTTTATTTACTGAGGGGCCTACATGGTAGGTAATGGGCAATGCACCTCTCCAGCTTTCGGGCACTACGGCCCCGCCCAGGCTTTGCAATAGCGGCAATGCATCTGCATAACTGATAGGGATAACGGGTATTTTTAGCAGGTTGGCTGCTTGCAGCCTGTCTACCCGTTTAGCATCTTTAGTAGCTCCAATATTGGGCGTAAGCGGATCGCCGGGATAAATAGGCATATCTTCTACAGAGCCTCTTTGTGCGCCATTATCGGGCCGGTAGGGCCCCTTTGGATACACTTCGCCCTGGTAATAACCATCTTCTTTAGGATCACTGTAAATAATACAGCCGATGGCACCATGCTCCTGTGCTACCTTGGGTTTTATGCCCCGCCAGCTGCGGCCATACTTAGCTATCACAATTTTGCCTTTTACACTTACGCCCAGCCGCTCCAGCATTTCGTAATCGGCGGGTACGCCATAGTTTACAAATACCAGTTCGGCAGTTACATCTCCATCTGCACTCCAGCAATTGTAAACAGGCAGCTGACCTGCCTGGCCCGATGTGCCATCTTCTTTTAGTGCAGGCTCTTTTAGGGCCGCTTTAAAATTGGTGCTGCCCGTCATTTCCAGCAAACGGGTAACCGGTGTTGGAAAAAGCACCTGGTAGGTTTCTACCTTGGTATCAAAACCCCATTTTTTAAAATTGTCGGTAATATAAGCGGTAACAGCTTCACCTCCCGGCGATGCTACATGGTGCGGTGTTGCCGACATTCGCTTAATATATTCATCAATATTTTTTGCATTTAGCAGTGCATCAAATTTTTTTTCTGCGGCCAGTTGATCTGCAGCACTGTTGTTACTAAAACCTGCCACATTAGTTTGGGCATTTACTATAATTGCCAGTTGCAATAAGGCCAGTATTGCTACTACTTTTTTCATCTGTTAGTTTGGGTTTTATTAAAAATATGGTAGTACTTATCAAATGTAAGCAATTGATTGATGCTGGCATAAGTGGTAATTGCTTTGTATTTACACAACAGCAAATTAAATTACAGCATGAATGGAATTAAAAACCTGCAGCAATTAATTAGCCAGATGACGCCCAGTTTACAACCCGGTGTGTATGTTTTTTGTACTGTGCCGCACTGGCCGGCAATAGATAACAATGATGTATTGTGTAGTTTTAGAGAAGCCGAGGGTGTAACACTGGTATTACCACAATCGGTTGCCGATGCGTATGGCCTGCCTTATCAATACGAGGCAGCATGGATTACATTAACCGTACATTCATCATTAGCGGCAGTGGGGTTAACGGCTGCATTTTCCGGGGCATTGGCAAAGGCAGGTATTAGTTGTAATGTAGTGGCCGCCTACTACCACGATCATATTTTTGTAGATAAAAATGATGCAGCAGCAGCGTTGCAGGTGTTAACACAATTAGCAGCAGGAGCTGCCTGAGCAGGGCATTAAAGGTTATTTTTTATGCGATGGTTGGTGGCCATTTCTTTTAATTCGGCCAGTTGAAGGGCATCAAAATCTTTTTTTAATATTGGATA
>JBDKJT010000011.1:0-3211 GCA_039796475.1 Bacteroidota bacterium
TTGATTACATGGCTACCTATAAGCTCAACCGTTTTCACTGGCACCTTACCGAAGACCAGGGCTGGCGTATTGAAATAAAAAAATACCCCCGCCTTACCCAGGTTGGCGGCTGGCGCAATGGCACCATTATTGGCCGCTACCCGGGCAAGGGCAACGACAGCCTGCTGCATGGCGGATTTTATACACAAGAGCAAATAAAGGAGGTAGTGCAATATGCTGCCGACCGGCATATTACCGTAATACCCGAAATTGAATTACCCGGCCATTCTTCTGCCGCCATTGCGGCCTACCCCGAGCTGAGTTGTTTCCCGGATGAAGACACTAAATTTCCGGCAGAATGCACCTGGGCAGGCCCTGCCAAGGGCAAACAGGTACAGCAAACCTGGGGAGTGTTTGAAGATGTGTTTTGCCCCAGCGAAACTACTTTTGGTTTTTTGCAGGATGTGCTGGATGAAGTAATGCTGCTTTTTCCATCGGCGTATATTCATATTGGTGGCGACGAATGCCCTAAAGAAGCCTGGAAAAGATCTGCCTTTTGCCAGCAACTGATGAAAGATAAAGGATTGAAAGATGAACATGAACTACAGAGTTATTTTATACAACGCATCGAAAAATACATCAACAGCAAGGGCCGCAAAATTATAGGCTGGGATGAAATACTAGAAGGTGGCCTTGCCCCCAATGCCACGGTGATGAGCTGGCGGGGCGAAGAGGGTGGCATTGCTGCTGCCAGGCAACGCCATGATGTGATTATGACCCCCGGTGAGTTTTGCTACTTTGATCATGCCCAAACCAATAACGAAGATAGTGTTACCATCGGCGGCTACCTGCCCTTGGAAAAAGTGTATGGGTACGATCCTGTACCGGCTGTACTTACCAGTACCGAAGCCAACCATATATTAGGTGCACAGGCCAATGTATGGAGTGAATACATAAAGTATCCATCCAAACTGGAGTACATGATTTTTCCCCGTATGGTGGCCCTGGCCGAAGCCTTGTGGACACCCAAAAGCAATAAAAACTGGAAAGATTTTGAGCGCAGGCTGCCCGTAATACTATCCCGGCTGGATAAGGCGGCCATCAATTACAGCAAAGCCTATTATGCCATTAATGCCACCGTAATACCTGCCCCCAACAACGAGGGAGTGCTATGGCAATTGCAAAGCAAAAGCAAGGCACCAATTACCGTTAACTATAGCAATACCGATACCAACTGGACGTACCAGCAGCCGCAGCTAATTAACAGTAAAGTACAAACGGCCTACGCCTGGCTGGATGTAAATGGCAATAAAATAAGGGTGTACCAAAACTTTTTATTTAACAAAGCCACCGGAAAAAAAATAACACTTACCCGTCAGCCCTCTGGCAACTACCCCGGCAATGGCGCCTTTACGCTGGTGGATGCTGTACAAAATACCAAGGGCCAAAGCCGTTCATCGGAGTTTATTGGTTTTAAGGGAGATGATTGCGAAGCCCTCATCGATTTAGGCAGTAGCCAGCAAATAAATGAAGTAATTGTGCACACCTACAAACAAAGAGGCAGCTGGATATTAAGACCACTTACCATACAGGCATGGGCATCTGCCGATGGTAACACATTTACCTCACTGGGTATTACAGACGATTTTACAGATGTAGTAAATGGCACCGGTACAATGCAGGTAAAATTTGATGCCCTTAGCACCCGTTTTGTAAAAGTGCTGATAAAAAACTGGAGCCCCATACCCGAGGGCAGCCCCGGCGCCGGCCATGATGCCTGGCTGTTTGTAGACGAAATAGAAATAAACTAACCACTTATACAAATTAGCATTATCAATTACGCAGCAGCTTTAAATTGCCATTACAATCAACAATTATGGCAATAATTAAAGCTGCTTTTTTATGCCTGGGTGTTTGCACTACCACAGTGTTACAAGCACAAAGCAATATGGATTTTGAAAGCTACGAGCCTACCCCTACCCTTAAAGTAAAACAACACCCGGTAAGCAAAGCAAAATTTCCGTTTATTGATGTGCATAACCATCAATGGAGCATGCCACAGCAAGATTTGCCTGCCCTGCTAAAAAAAATGGATGCCCTTAACCTGCAGGTTATGGTAAACCTCAGCGGGCGCAGCTATAAAGAAAGCAATGGCAAACGCAATGGTTTTTTTGATGTAAACGATTTTGCCTACTTAAAAAACAGCTTGGATAACATCAACAAAAATGGCCTAAACAGGTTGGTTGTTTTTACCAACATTTCATTTGTAGGCTTTGGTGAGCCGCAATGGCTACCCGCTGTACTAGCACAGCTGGAGCAGGATGTAAGGGCCGGTGCCTGCGGTTTAAAACTATACAAAGAGTTTGGGATGGAGTTTAAAGATGAAAAAGGCAACATCATCGCAATTGATGATACCCGGCTGGATGCCGTATGGGACAAATGTGGCGAGCTAAACATTCCCGTTTTAATTCATTCTGCTGATCCACCCAGTTTTTGGCAGCCGGTAGATAAAGATAACGAGCGCTGGCTGGAGCTTACCAAACACCCCGACCGCATCCGGGATGCAAGCAACCCCACATGGCACCAGGTAATTGCTGCCCAGCACCGCATGTTTTTAAAACATCCCCGTACCAAATATATTGCTGCTCATTTTGGCTGGTATGCCAACGACCTTGAAACGCTGGGTAACTTTTTAGACTCCGCCCAAAATGTATTTGTTGAGTTTGGAGCGGTAATAGCCGAACTAGGCAGGCAGCCTAAAACAGCCCGGGCTTTTTTTGAAAAATACCAAGACCGTATTTTGTTTGGTAAAGACAGCTGGGTACCCGCCGAATATGCCACTTATTTTAGAGTGCTGGAAACAGCAGATGAATATTTTCCTTATCATAAAAAATACCATGCTTTTTGGAAAATGTATGGGCTGGGCCTGCCAGATGAAATACTTAAAAAAGTTTACTATAAAAATGCTTTAAAGCTGATACCCGGCCTGGATAAAACTTTGTTTCCCCAATAGCCTCTTTGCTGCGGATCACCTTTCAATTTTGCCCCTATCGGGGCTTTTTTTTTTGCAACACCACCATATCCGTCTATATATCGGAAGCCATCTGACCCCATTTTCCGGATGATGGAAATATAAGCTGGCAACGCATTTATCAACCTGCTGATAAATAAGCTATTAGGCATTTGGCACAATGCATGAAACATTTTTGGCACAACCGTTCACCCCAAAAAT
>JBDKJT010000012.1:0-5070 GCA_039796475.1 Bacteroidota bacterium
GCAGCAATAAAAAACCGCTGCTGGCTTACGCCGATTAACAGCGCTGCCAACAGGCAGGCACACACTATTTAACACACTTTAATTTTTGGATAAAATGAAAAAGAATAAATTTTTAAAAGTATTGTTTATAATAGCCATGGTGGCCTTAGCCATGCTATCGTTTGGCTGGGTGGTAATGAGCTTGTGGAATGCCATACTGCCCGCTGTACTGGGTGTAAAAACCATCAGCTTTATGCAAGCACTGGGCATACTGCTGCTGTGTAAAATATTGTTTGGCGGCTTTGCCGGTAAAGGGGGTGGGGGCTGTGGCCGCTCACACTGGAAACAGCGCATGAAAGAAAAATGGGGCAACATGACGGCAGAGGAAAGAGAAAAATTTAAGGCCGAATGGAAAAACCGCTGTGGTATGCCATGGCAACAGCGCCAGCAAGATGATGCGGCAACCAATAACCCCATGTAACGGGTTGCCGCTGCTATCGCCACCCCCGGGTGGCGATATTTTTTTATACCAAAACAAACCCACGCTTTGTATGCAGGTACTTGTATTTAAAACCAACCTTTACAACAGCCATTGTGTGCTGGATGTAAAACATTGCCTCGATCAGCATCCGCAAATACAACGCTGGAATGTAGATTTACACGATTACGATAATATATTAAGGATAGAAACAGCCCAACTGGCCGGCACCGAGGTAGAGCAATTACTGCAGCAGGCCGGTTATTTTTGTAAAGAGTTGTACTAAGCCCGGCACCCAACCGGCATGGCTGTAAAAGAGAAGCCCCGATGGAAATCGGGGCCGTTTACCAAAACTAACTGCTTATGAGAAATTCTTAAATTATTTGTTGTTGTATCTATTGTAATATACGCAAACCGGGTGCCAATGGTTTCTTTGTCAGTGTTAAGGATTTGCTAATCCAATTTACCAACCAATTTTCATATATACAACGGAATGAAGAACTTTTTATTTTTCCGGGATAAATATTTTTTCTAATATTTTCCGGCCATTATCAGGATGTAAAATTAGTGGTAAAACTTAAGCACTGCTGTAAAGCAACTGTTAACAAATAATGCTTTAACAAAACCTTATGGCAGCTACTTTAAAAAGCCCTGTATCATATCCATAAGGCCGCCACCACCGTTGCTTTGCTGCTGTTGGGCGCCCGAGGTTACTTTGGCAATAATATCACTCATATCTACCTGTCCATCGCCATTTACATCCTGCCCGCCACCGGTAAAATTACCCAGTAAGCCCTGTAAGTCAAATCCGCTGTGCTGGCTGCCACCACCGGTAAGGCTGCCAATAAGGCTGTTCATATTAAATCCACTATCGTTGGGGTCTTGTGTGCGGTTAATAAGGCTGCTGATAACGCCGGGTATCAGGCTGCCGGCAATGCCGCTGGCCTGGTTGGCACCAATGCCATGCTGGTTGGTAAGTTTGTTGGTAAAGCTGCTGATAATGCTGCCTACAATCGGGTTGCTCAGCAGGCTGCTGATACCGCCGCCATTGCTGCCGCCGCCGCCAAAAAGGCTCATAATATTGCTAAGGCCGCCACCTGCCAATACCCCCTGAAATTCTTCTGCTACCGATTGGGTGGCCGATGCCAGTACCGCATTGTTTTGCTCGTTGGGTACTTCGGGGTTGTTAATTACAGCATCGCTACCCTGTTCTTTAATAAGATTGAAGAGATTTTCTAACATGTGCTATTATTTTTAAAGTAAAAGATACTTGTAAAAGGTACAAGTATTTACTTAAAAACTAATACATGCCAGCTTAGTTATTTTGAGTGGCTAGTTTTTCGGCATTTTCGGCAAATTGCAGGGCGTCAATAAAGGCCTGTATATCGCCATTTAGCACCTCATCCAGGTTGTACACGGTAAGGCCAATACGGTGGTCGGTTACCCTGCCCTGCGGATAATTGTAAGTGCGTATTTTGGCACTGCGGTCGCCGGTGCTTACCAGGCTTTTACGCTTGCTGGCAATGGCTTCTTCGGCCTTGCGTACCTCGGCCTCGTACAGCATGGTACGCAACATTTCCATCGCCTTCATTTTATTGCCCAGCTGGGTACGTTCGGTTTGGCACATTACCACGGTGCCCGTGGGCTTGTGGGTTAAAAATACCTTGGTTTCTACCTTATTTACATTTTGGCCACCGGCACCACCACTACGGGCTGTTTCCATCTTTACATCGCTTTCTTTCAGCTCAAAATCCACCTCTTCGGCTTCGGGCAGTACGGCCACGGTAGCAGCGCTGGTATGTACCCTGCCGCTGGCCTCGGTATCGGGTACCCTTTGTACCCGGTGTACACCACTCTCAAATTTCAGGGTGCCGTACACATCATCGCCGGTAATTTCTACCTGCACATCTTTGTAGCCGCCAACGGTGCCCTCGCTTTCGCTCAACAGGGCGGTTTTCCAGCCCCGGTTTTCGCAATACTTAAGGTACATCCGCAGCAGGTTGCCGGCAAATAACGATGCCTCATCACCGCCGGTGCCAGCCCTTATTTCCAGTATGGCATTTTTTTCATCATAAGGGTCTTTTGGTATCAGCATATTCCGCAGCAGTTTTTCCTGCTGCTCTTTTTTCTCCTCCAGTTCGGGCAGCTCTATCTTAGCCAGCTCCCTCATCTCCTCATCATCGCTGTTAAGCACTTCTTTATTAAATTCTATACTATCCAGCAGCGATACATATTCATCCCGGGCAATTACAATTTTTTCCAGCCCACGGTACTCCTTGCTGGTAGCGGCAAATTTTTTATTATCGTTTACAATTTCCGGGTTGGTAAGGGCAATGCCCAGGTCGGTAAATCTTGCTTTTATGGCATCCAGTTTATCTAACATATTAAGCTGTCTTGTGCAGGTGTAATTTTTAAAAAACAGGTTTGTTTACCGGCATTGGTTGTTTTAGCAGCATTGTTGTGTCACTCACTTCAACCCTATACCTTTGTGCGGCCGGTTTTTCGGCGGCAAAATTACATTATATAAGCTATCCCGGTGTATTTAAAATTTACAGCACACAAAATTTTTGATGGCAACCAATGGCTGCCACCGCAAACGGCAGTGGTAACCAATGTGCAGGGCATTGTACAGGCTATACTGCCTGCAGCCGATGCCGGCGATGGGGTGCAGCAGCTGCCGGGTATTATTTGCCCGGGCTTTATCAATGCCCATTGCCATACCGAGTTAAGCCATTTGCAGGGGCAAATACCCATGCACACGGGGCTGGTGCAATTTGTACAGCAGGTAATAGGCAGCCGGCAGGGTAGCGGGGCACAGGCCATACAGCAAAGTATACAGCAGGGCATACAGCAAATGGCGGCAGGCGGCATAGTAGCCGTGGGCGATATTTGCAATACTACCGATAGTGTGGCGGCCAAGCAGGCCAGCGGGCTGCACTGGCATAATTTTATAGAGGTGGCAGGCTTTGTGCCGGCCGCTGCTGCCAGCCGGCTGGCCGATATGCAAGCCGTAAAAGCTGCTTTTGATGCAGTGCCCGGCAGCAATACCATTTTTACCAATAGCCTGGCGCCGCATGCACCCTACTCCGTATCGGGGGCGCTGTTTACCCTTATTAACCGGGCTACCGCACAGGGCCTTACCAGCATACACAACCAGGAGAGCCCCGCCGAAGATGAGTTGTACCTGCATAAAACCGGCGATTTTTTGCAGCTGTACCAGCAGCTGGGCATACAGCTGACCGATTTTGCTGCCACAGGCAAAAGCAGCCTGCAAAGCTGGTTGCCTTATTTTACCCAGGGCCAGCAAATAATAAGTGTACACAACAGCTACAGCAGCCCGGCGGCTATTGCTGCGGCATTGGCTACCGCTGCGGCCCTGCAGCAGCAACTGTATTTTTGTATTTGCATCAATGCTAATTTATATATACAAAATACCTTACCGCCGGTAGCTTTATTACAGCAGCAGGGTTGTACCATAGTGGTGGGTACCGATAGCCTGGCCAGCAACCAGCAGTTAAGCATATGGCAGGAGCTGTGTACGCTGCAGCAACATTTTACCCAATTGCCGCTGGCCACCCTGCTGCAATGGGCCACCAGCAATGGCGCCCGTGCCCTGCGTATGGAGGGGCTGCTGGGTACTATCGGGCTACAAAAACAACCGGGGCTGGTGCATATACTGCAACACGGCGAGCATGCCGACCCCCGGGCGGTTATTACCCGGCTGGTATAAGCATTAAAAATCTTCTTCTCTTTCCAGCATTAGCAGGGCGCTTTGGGGTACAATACAGTATTTTTCGTTTTCGTACATTACCTCGGTGGCACCGCTGGCCAAAAATATAGCCAGGTCGCCCTCTTTGGCTTGCAGCGGTATGTATTTTACCTGCTCCTCCTCGCCCTTCCAGGGCTCGCTATCGGCAGGTAACGGTATGGCATAGCCGGGCCCGATTTTTATTACATAGCCCTGCTGCACTTTTTCTTTTTCCTGTACACCGGGGGGCAGGTACAGCCCGGCGCTGGTACGTTCGTTTGGCTTGCTGGGTTTTATAAGCACCCTGTCGCCAATGATGATGAGTTTTTTAAAAGTATTATCAGCAGTTATCCGCATGTGGCATGGTTTAGTGTGGTGGGCAAAATTAAAAGCATTCGGGGGCTTTATAAAGCGGTAGTTGCTACAGCACTTCGTGTAAAACAGTCAGCGTTTTTAGCTCGCCAAACTCGGGCAGGTGCAGGGCGTAATAATCCTGGTAACGCAGTAATAGCTTACGCCGGTGGTGATGGTTTAGTTTAATGTCTGCCAGCTCGGCGGGCTGCATCACTTTTAGCAGTTGTGAGGTTAAATAAGCCAGCTCTCCATCTATATAATTGTGGTGGGCGGGCAGGCTGTTTTCAAAACTGCCCTCCTGCAGGTTGAGTATACATTGCTGCTCACTGTAATCGTCCATCATCCTAAACCCAAAAAATTGGGTAAGGTGCAGCGAAAAGTACAGGGCAAAATTGGCCGTAACGGTTTTGCCGGCACCATCCAGCTGCAGCAGGGCATCTTCGCAAAAATAAAAAAGGTCGGTATTTTCTTCGGGCTGCTTCAGGCATTTATGCAGCAGCTCCATCATGTA
>JBDKJT010000013.1:0-7188 GCA_039796475.1 Bacteroidota bacterium
TGGTATCCTTGCTCAATACTCAACTCTTTACCCAGCTTGCCTTTTATGTACTGGCCGGTACTGTCTGCCGGGCCTTTGCCAGCCAAAAACAAAAGGTTGCCGCTACGTACGGCATGCACATAATTGGCCACAGGTTTTTTTACATCGGGCAGGGTAATGCCTTTATCCGCCAGTATTTTTTCAGGCGATTGTGCAGTACAAAACAGGCAGCTAAGCAGCAGGTAACATAGCAGTAGCAGTTTCATTTTTTTAAGCAAATTTTATTGATTGTATAATGGGGTATTGATAATAGTTGCACCGGTAATGGCTAACCAAAATCATTTACCAGTTTATAAAAATAATTTTATCTTGAACAACTGTATACCACCTGCTGCTAAATTAAACATTGCTATGTTATACACTAACGTTATTGATGCCACTATTATTCAGCAATGGATAGCCGGGCGCATGCAGCCAGCAGCTATCCGTGAGCAACTGCAGCAGCAAGGGTTGGATGAAGCCAGTATTGATGCCTGCCTGAGGGAGTATAAAAAACTACGTAATGCCAAAAGGCAAACTGCAGGATTTTTCTTTACAGCACTTGGTGCAGTTACTGGTTTTATCAGTTGCCTGCTTACCATCTTAAACCCCTTCCCGGATTTATACAATGTTATTTTATTTGGATTAACCTCGGTAGCCATCCTGCTTATTTGTTATGGCCTGTATTGTATTTTTGAATAATCAGGTAAGTATAATTTTATTGCCAGATGTAGCAGCAGCATAAATGGCATCCATCACTTTCAGGTCTTTAAAACCCTCAATACCTGTTATATGATTGGGCAGGGGAGTGCCAGCCAGTATGGGTTTGGCTATTTCGTCGCATTGCACTGCCTGTTGATTAATAACATCAAATTTAAATTCGCCAAGGCTGCTGCGGCCTTTAAAAGGGCCATAACTTATGGCAGGGCTCAACTCAAAAAAACCATTATCGGCCGAGGCAAAAAAACGATCTATACTGCAGTTGTAGCTACTGCTGGAGGTGGCCACGGCACCCGATGCAAAATGCAATTGCCAGGTAATGGATTCTTCCACCTCTTTAAATAATTCTGGGTTGGTAACAGGCCCAAATTGAGCGGTAACGGCCACCGGCTCTTCGCCCAATACATACCTTGCTGCCTGCACACAGTAGATGCCAATATTCATTAATGGGCCACCGCCAGCCAGCGCTTTATTCAATCGCCATTCGGCAGGGTCGCTGGTTTTGTATCCCAGCGATGTTTCAATCAAGCGTACTTGCCCCAATATTTTTTGCTGCCCCAATCGTTTTATTTCTAAATTATAAGGTTCGTAATGCAGGCGATAACCCACGGCCAGTTGCACACCCGCTTGTTGGCAGGCTTGCATCATTTGGGTGCATTCAGCAGCTGTAAGGCCCATTGGTTTTTCTACAATTACATGTTTGCCAGCACGGGCGGCACGTATGGTAAAGGCTTTGTGCATGGCGTTGGGTAGTACAATATATACCAGGTCGATGTTTTTGTTGCTGGCTATTTCATCAAAATTTTCATAGTTATAAATATTGGCATCGGGTATGTTGTATTGTTTTTGCCAGGCAGCTGCTTTTGCTTTTGTACCAGTTACAATACCCGCCAGTGTGCAATACTGGGCTTGCTGCAAACCTTCTGCCAGGTAACCTGCATACCGGCCGAGGCCGCAAAGAGCAATATTTAATTTTTTGCCGCCGGCCTCGTGGTTGGCAAAAGCGGGTATCAAAGCAGTACCGGTAATTGCGCCCAAAACCATGCCCGACTGCTGTATAAAATCACGGCGGGAGAAGGATTTACTCATGCTTATCAATTTAAAAAATGGATGATTTAAGTTACAAATACCTGCGCTTATAAAATGTTGATATTGATAAACGGTGCCGGGTAAACTTTAAATTTGCTGTACACTGCTTCACTCATCGCAAATTGTAAACTTAATAATGAGCAAAAAACATATTGTAGTATTAACCGGTGCAGGCATTAGTGCCGAAAGCGGCTTAAAAACTTTTAGAGATGGCGATGGGTTATGGAATGGCTATAGTGTATACGATGTAGCTACCCCCGGTGCCTGGAAAAAAGACCCGGCGCTGGTGCTGGATTTTTATAATATGCGCCGACGGGAGGTACTAAAAGCGGCACCCAACGAGGCACACAAAGGTCTTGCAGCACTTGAAAAAGATTTTAGTGTTAGCATTGTTACCCAAAATATAGACGATTTGCATGAAAGGGCTGGCTCAACAAATATTGTGCACCTGCATGGCGAAATATTTAAAATGCGGAGCGATCGTAATGAGCGGTTGCTGTATGACACCCGGGATGATATTAAACTGGGCGATACTGCCGAAGATGGTGCCCAGTTAAGGCCGCATATTGTTTGGTTTGAAGAGCCGATACCCATGATTGAAAAAGCTGCAGACCTTGTAGCCGCCTGCGATTGTTTGGTAGTGGTGGGCACTTCATTGCAGGTATATCCGGCTGCCTCTTTGCTGCATTTTGCTCACTCCACTACACCTCGTTACATCATCGATAAAAAAATACCTCCTGTACCTGGCGCAGCTAACTTAACCATTATTGAAAAACCTGCTACCGAAGGCATAACGCTACTACAGCAATTGCTGTACTCAACTTTGCTGTAATGTTGTAATGGTTGTTGTTTCCTCCTTAAACAAGATGCCTTGTTTTTCAAGCTCGGCCAATACGGGGCGGTATACTTGCTGCTGTATAGGTATATGTACACCGGTTAATTGTATGGTGCCATTTAATATTAGTTTGGCAGCAATGCCAAGCGGCAGGCCCACCGTTTTGGCCATGGCCGTACGCAGGCTGTTATCGCCTTTTACCAGCAGGCTGCTTACTGTTTTGTATAGCTGGTTGTTTTGCTGGTATTCAATTTCATGCAGCATTACAATCATATCCTTATCGGCGGGTTCCATTATCCATTTTGTTTCCAGCAAGTATTGTAATACATCAGCAGATGTTTTGGCATGCGGTGGCAGGGCAGCGTCTTCAAACAAACCAAGATAGGTGAGCTGCTGCCGGTTGGCGTCAGTAATGTACGGGCTAATAGCAGCCGACCATTGCTTAAAGCTTTGGCTGCTGTCTACCGGGGTAGTTTCGTCGGTCAGGTTAGCAGCCACCACGGCCTGCCAACCATTGCAAAAGGCAGGGTATCGCAGGGTAGTGCGTATAAAAGTGGCAGCATCTTCCAGCTGGTAAATGGGTATGTAACTAAGGGAATCCCTGTTGGGGTAATAGGCCAGTTTACCAATTTCGGCAAATTCCACTTCTGCACAATCTGCAAAAAGTTGCTGGTAATCTTTTTTTACCTGCTGGCTATTTTGCAAGTATACCGCACCGGCTTTACCTGCCAGCACTACATTGCGTGGGTTCCAGCTTATTTTATAATGCCAGGGGTTTGTATCACTTTCGGGCGCTATTAATCCACCGCAATGGCTTTTAAAGGAAGTTATTTTGCCGGCTTCGGCTTTTATTTTATCAAATAACAGCATGGCACTCATATGGTCAATACCAGGGTCGAGCCCCATTTCGCATAAAAATAATAATTGCTTTGCGGTAATGGCGGCCTCCAGGCCTTTAATCTGCTCATCCAGGTAGGATGCAGTAAGTAAATGCTTGCCAAATTGCACACAGTCTTTTGCCACCAAAAAATGAAGGGCAGGGGGCATCATTGATATTACAAGGCTGGCTCTTTGTATCAAAGCGGCTCTTTCGTCATCATTGGTTACATCCAATGCACAAGCTTCAGCAAAAGGCGAGTTGTTTGTTTTGGCCAGCACCTGTTGTTGATTGGCATCGGCAATCATTACTTTCCACGTATTGTTTTGGGCTTCGGCAATTAAATAATCTATTAAAACGGTGGCCGATTTACCGGCACCAATCAGCAGTACAGTATTCACAATCGTTTAGTTTGGGCGGCAAGTTAACATAATACCGTTGGAATGGACAATTTTGCAGCTCAAAATCATTTACCATCATCGCCACAATACTGCCCAAAAAACAGCCATAAATGTTCTCCACACCCGGTTTAAAAATGTGTAAAAAAAGGCTTTAAATAGAAGCGTTTAGGGCTTGAAAAACCATTGAAAATCGATACTTTCGCAAGCCTCTATAAAAGAGGTTTTTGATATGGAAAATAACGGAGAAAATAACGACGGCATGTTACCACCAGTTGGGGGTGATAATGGAGGCAACCGGGGCAGAATCATCCCAATTAATATTGAGGAGCAGATGAAAACCTCCTACATCGATTACTCGATGAGTGTAATAGTAGGCCGGGCCCTGCCAGATGTAAGAGATGGCTTAAAACCGGTGCATCGGCGGGTATTGTATGGTATGCATGAGCTGGGTAATACCAGTAATAAGCCCTATAAAAAAAGTGCCCGTATTGTGGGTGAGGTAATGGGTAAATACCATCCGCATGGTGATAGTGCCATTTATGATACCATTGTGAGGATGGCCCAACCCTGGAACCAGCGCTACCTGATGGTAGATATGCAGGGTAACAAGGGTAGCCAGGGCGATGATCCTCCGGCGGCTATGCGTTATACCGAGGTAAGAATGGATAAGCTGGCAGAAGCCATGCTGGATGATATTGAAAAAGAAACCGTTGATTTTCAGCTAAATTTTGATGATAGCTTAAAAGAGCCCACCGTACTGCCTACCCGGATACCACAATTGCTGGTAAACGGCAGCAGCGGTATTGCGGTAGGTATGGCTACCAATATGATGCCCCACAACTTATCAGAAGTAGTGGATGCTTGTATTGCGTATATCGATAACCGGGATGTTACGATTGATGAGCTTATTAAGCATGTTAAAGGCCCCGATTTTCCTACCGGTGGTACTATTTACGGCTTTGATGGTGTACGTGCCGGTTTTCATACCGGGCGTGGCAGGGTGGTATTAAGGGGTAAGATAAATGTAGAAACTGCTGCCAATGGCAGGGAAAAATTGATTGTGTACGAAGTGCCCTACCAGGTAAATATTGATAACCTGGCCGCAAAAATTGGGGAAATAGTTGCCGAAAAAGTTATTGAAGGTATCTCTAACGTAAACGACGAAAGTAATAATAAGGAGGGGATCCGTATTGTAATGGATCTTAAAAAAGATGCCGTAGCACAAGTGGTTATCAACCAATTGTATAAGCATACCGATTTACAAACTTCTTATGGTATTAACAATGTTGCCATTGTTAGAGGCCGGCCTAAAATATTAAATCTTAAAGACCTTATCACTGAGTTTGTGGCTTTTAGGCACGAGGTAGTGGTAAGGCGTACGCAATATGAGTTG
Source organism: Bacteroidota bacterium (assembly GCA_039796475.1). GTDB lineage: Bacteria > Bacteroidota > Bacteroidia > Chitinophagales > Chitinophagaceae > Ferruginibacter. Next base: position 5,334 of record JBDKJT010000013.1, read on the forward strand.
CGTAAAGCGCAAGAAAGAGCCCATATTTTGGAGGGGTATATTATAGCATTGGATAACCTGGATGCTGTAATCAAACTCATCCGGGAGTCTGCCACACCGGCCATAGCGCTGGAAGGTTTGATGAGTAATTTTGGAATGTCCGAAATACAAGCAAAAGCCGTACTAGAGCTAAGGCTGCAGCGCCTTACCGGTATGGAAATAGAAAAGATAAGGGAAGAGCATGCAGAAATTATGAAGCTGATAGAGCACCTGCAAATGGTATTGGCCAATGAGGGAATGCGCTATGATATCGTTAAAACAGAATTGGCTGAGGTAAAAGCCAAATTTGGCGACGAACGTAAATCAGAAATTGTTTATGTAGGCGATGAGATTAACATGCTCGACCTGATAGAAGAGGAAGATGTGGTAGTAACCATCTCTCACCTGGGATATATCAAGCGTACTTCATCTGCCGAATACCGCCAGCAAAAAAGAGGTGGCCGGGGCGCTAAGGGCAGCAGTACCCGAAATGAAGATTATATTGAACACCTGTTTGTAGCCTCTACCCATCACACACTGTTGTTTTTTACCGAAAAAGGCAGGTGCTATTGGCTAAAAGTTTACGAAGTGCCCGAGGGAGATAAAACAAGCAAAGGGCGAGCCATACAAAATATGGTGCAAATACCGCCAGATGATAAAGTGAGGGCCATCATTGATGTAAAGAATTTTGATGACGAAGCGTTTGTAAAGGGTCATTACATTGTGTTATGTACTAAAAAAGGCATTATTAAAAAAACCGATTTGGCAGATTTTAGCCGTCCACGTCAAACGGGTATCAACGCCATTAATATCCTGGAAGGCGACCAATTGCTGGAAGCCCGTTTAACAGACGGTAACTCCGAAGTAATTATGGCGGTTAAAAGCGGCCGTGCCATTCGTTTTCCGGAAGAAAAAGTACGCTCTACCGGCCGTGGCGGTATTGGTGTAACAGGTGTGGAAGTGGATGATGCCAACGACGAAGTGGTAGGCATGGTTTGCGTAAGCCGGGATGAAAAAAGCCGCACTATATTAGTGGTAAGTGAAAAAGGCTTTGGTAAACGTACTTACTTAAATGATCCAGAAACAGGTGAGCCCAATTACCGGGTTACCAACCGCGGCGGTAAGGGGGTAAAAACCATTAATGTTACAGATAAAACAGGCTCGCTGGTTGGCTTGCTGGATGTTTCGGAGAAAGAGGATTTGATGATAACCTGTGTAAGTGGTATTACCATCCGGATGAAAGTAGCTGATGTTAGCGAACAGGGCCGTGCCACACAAGGTGTTAAACTGATTCGAATTGACGAAGGCGATGCCATAGCGGCCATTACTAAACTGGATGAACAGGAAGAAGAAGTTGCGGAGGCTGGTGCAGAAAATGAAAACCCAACAGCTGTTGGCAATGATGCAAATGATTCGGCTAGTCCTGATAATCCTTTGGATGCTAATGATGCCGAGGCTACACCAGGAGAGGCTTAATCATTTCAATAACCTTCTATACAAAGGCTGCAGTTACTTGCAGCCTTTTTGTTTATACAAATAGGATGTAAACTCAAAAATTATCTATTTAACATAATGTTAATTATAGGAATTAAAGAATGTTTTTTTCGGCTAGGGTGAAGTGTATGTGGTGTTTATACATGCTTTTTTTCGTTATTGGCAATTTTAATAGCCCAGGGCCCATTGCCCACCACTAAAAAATAGCACAATAAAAGCAACACTAAAACGGATAAAAATAACTCGGAGTAAGGTTTAAAAACATCGCTGGCAAGGTTAATAAAAATAATTGCCCCCAGCAAAATGGGTATTTGAATCAGGCAGGCAAAACGGGTAAATAAGC
>JBDKJT010000014.1:0-29669 GCA_039796475.1 Bacteroidota bacterium
GTAAGCAACTCTTTGGCAGCAGCGGCTACATCCAGTACCAGCCGAAGGGGCAGCTGCCACCACAACTGTGATGCTGGTTTGTTTTTTACCATCATAACCAGGTTATTTCTAAAGTTGAGGTATACCTTAAAATTATTTTGCTTAGGTAAGGTACCACCGCCCACATGATAAACAACTGATGCAGGTTGCACCATTACTTTAAAGCCTGCCAGTTGCAGGCGCCAGCACAAATCAATCTCTTCCTGATGGGCAAAAAAATATTCATCCAATCCACCCACCTGGTGGTATAAGCTGGCCCTTACAAATAAGGCTGCGCCACTGGCCCAAAAGCACGCTTGTGCTGTATTGTACTGGCCCTCGTCGGTTTCTGCTCTATCAAATACCCGGCCTCTTGCAAAGGGGTAGCCCAGCATATCTATCCAGCCTCCGCAAGCACCGGCATACTCAAACTGTTGGCGATGAGTGTAAGCACAAAGCTTGGGCTGGCAGGCTGCAATCGCTTTATCATTTTCCATTAAATGTATTACCGGTTCTATCCAGTTGGGTGTAACTTCTACATCACTGTTGAGTAATACATAATAATCGGCGGTTATTTTTTGCAGCGCTTCATTATACCCTTTTGCAAATCCATAATTGGCTGTGTGAAGTACTAACTGTACCTGCGGAAAATTGTTTTGTAAATACGTTACTGAGTCATCCGTACTGGCATTATCGGCCACATAAATTTTTGTGTACGGGTAAGTGGATGCCAGCAGGGATGGTAAAAATTGCTGCAGGTATTTTTGGCCATTCCAGTTTAATATTACCACTGCCACCTGTGGTGATTGGGTTACTGCAGGTATGTTATTGCCGGGTATGTACATGTAGGTTTGTAAAACAGCGTTTATTTACAAACATACATCATATCATTTACCAGCCATTGTATTTAGTAAATTGGCTTTTTTACAGGTACCGCTGTATTATTTGCTTATTTTTATTTTTATGTTTACGCAAATTATTAACTGGCGTACAATACTGGCTGTGCTGGCTATTGTTATTGTTTCGGGCACTGTTTTTTATTCTAATTATTTGTCAAAAAAAATTGCCTCCGACGAAAGGGAGAAAGTGGCAGTATGGGTGCAATCGCTTAAAACAAGGGCCACCGTTACTGAGCAAGCTGCTATCGACCTTACCAACACCATTGCATCGCACAATACTGATATACCAATTATTGAAACAGATGAAAAAGACAATCCATCTGGCCAGGTGCTAAACCTGGATAGTGTTGCGTTAGTAAAAGACAGTATGTATCTCCACAATAAACTACAGGAGTTTAAACTACTGCATGCGCCCATTACAGTAGAGTTAAGCAAGTACCCGTTGATAGTAAACAAATACTACTACGGTAAATCAAAGCTTTTGCAAGAGGTACAATATTATCCGCTGATACAGTTATTAATTGTGGCTTTGTTTGTCATCATCATGCTCATAAGCATTTCCATCCGCAATAAATCTACACAAAACCAAGTATGGGCTGGTATGGCCAAAGAGGCTGCCCATCAGTTGGGCACTCCCCTCTCTTCTTTACAAGGATGGGTAGAGCTGTTAAAAGAAAATAACGGCAATGATAAAATTGTAAATGAAATGGAAAAAGATATTGACCGGCTAAAATTAGTAAGCGACCGTTTTGGAAAAATTGGAAGTACGCCACAGTTGGAAGAAATAAATATTTACACCCAGGTAGAAAACATGGTGAACTATATTAAAAGAAGGGCGCCAGAAAAAGTAGTTTTTGCGCTAAACAGCCAGGGCATAAAGGAAATACCGGCATTAATAAACGCTCCCCTATTTGACTGGGTGATAGAAAACCTGTTAAAAAATGCGCTGGATGCGATGGAAGGAAAGGGCAATATTGATGTAGCAATAAAAAACGAAACAGCATCGGTACTCATTGATATTACCGATAGTGGCAAGGGCATTAGCAAACAACACCTGGGCACTATTTTTAACCCCGGCTTTAGTACTAAAAAAAGGGGCTGGGGCCTGGGGCTTACCCTTAGTAAAAGAATTATTGAACAATATCACAAAGGCGAGTTATTTGTAAAAAATTCTGAGCCGGGCAAGGGCACTACCTTTAGAATTGTGCTAAAGAAGTAAACAAAACAATCACAAATTTTTGGCCAGCAATCTTATAACTGTTCAGCCATTCTGCTATATTTGCAGCCACCTCAGTTAATACCCGTTTTGATATGCCTGCGGCGATGGCGAAATTGGTAGACGCACTACTTTGAGGTGGTAGCGCCCGAAAGGGTGTGGGAGTTCGAATCTCCTTTGCCGCACAAAAAAACCTTTCAAATATTTGAAAGGTTTTTTTATTTTTTAAATTTCTTTATAATCGTTTTTAATAGCTTGTACCGCCCGATTTATGTCGTGTGTTACTTTTTGGATAAGCTGTTGTAATGTACCATTATCTGCACCGCTTTTGCCCATTTTTTCAATTTCACGAATGGTTTCTTTAGAAGATACGATACCCATATTATCGATGGTGGGTTTTATGCGGTGTGCAATTTCGCCTACAGCTACCAATTGATGGTTGTCAAACTTTTCTTGCATTTCATCTAAGTGCCGGGGCACCTGCTCTACAAACATTTTCAACATTTTTAATACAAACCCTTCATTGCCGCGGCTAATCTTTTTTATTTCACTTAAATCATAAGCACTAGAAGCTTCTGCTTTTACCGAGCCTGCTTTTTTTGTTTTTACAGATACTTTTGTTTTTAGCATCCCCGCAATCATCTTTAACAAATCTTCTTCCTTAAATGGCTTGGCGATATAATCATTCATCCCTGCATCCAGGCATTTTTGATTGTCGCCCTTAATGGCATTGGCTGTTAAGGCAATTACAGGCAGGGTTTTACTTATTTCGTTGCGGATGGCTTTGGCTGCATCAAACCCATTCATCACAGGCATTTGTATATCCATCAGCACAAGGTCTACCATGGCTGTTTTTAAATATTCTACCGATTCTGCACCATTGCCGGCTTCTACCGTTTCTGCACCATAGTTGCCCAAAATAGTGGTAGCTACCAATCGGTTAATTTCGTTATCATCCACCACTAAAATCTTTTTGCCGGACAGCATGCTTTCGTCTGCAACAAAGGCTTCTTTTGATGGTAAGTCTTCTACTTCGCCTTTAGGAAAATTTACAACAAAAGAGATGGTAGTACCCAAGCCCTTTTTACTTTCTACCAATATCTCGCCATCCATTAGTTCAATCAACTCTTTACAAATACTCATGCCTAGCCCTGTGCCACCAAACTGGCGGGTTACAGAGGCTTCTTCCTGCGAAAATTTTTCGAACAAGGTATTTTTAAAATTTTCATCCATCCCTATACCAGTATCTTCTACATCAATACGGATGGTTTGGCTTAGCCTTGCCTCGTTAACTACTGTAAGGCGTATATCTACCTTGCCTTTTTCGGTAAACTTAATGGCATTGTTAAGTACATTTAGCAATACCTGGTTTAGCCGGTAAGGATCGCCCAGTAAAACATGGGAGGCCTTATCATCAAAGTACGAGTTGGAAAGTACCAGGCCCTTTTCTTCTGCCTTGTGTATTAACACCTGTATGGCACGTTTAATTACTTCCCGTGGTTCAAATGCAATTTGCTCAAGGCTAAGTTTTCCTGCTTCAATTTTAGAAAGGTCGAGTATGTCGTTAATAATTACCAGCAGGTTTTCGGATGCCGAGTTAATAGTATCTAAAAAAAACTGTTGCCGTTTGGTGAGTGTGGTTTTTGCCAGTTGATTAGACATGCCCAAAATGGCATTCATAGGTGTACGTATCTCGTGGCTCATATTGGCCAAAAACACTTCTTTACTACGGGTAGATTGTTCTGCCTGCTCCCTGGCAACGGTTAGCTCAAACTCTAATTGTTTTTGATCGGTAATATCCAGGTGAATACCAATGGAGCCTACCAGGTCGCCGTTGTCGTTAAAGCGTGGTGCGCCACTTACCAGCCACCATCTTACCCTGCCTCTTTTATCTTTTACCACTATTTCGTATGCATCTGAGGTACCCCTGCGCCGCTCCTCATTTTTGCGTTCCATCAGCTCAATATTTTCGCCTTTGGCAAATATTTCTGCGGCTCTTTTACCAAGCAATTCATCCAACTCATATCCGCACATATCGCAAAAGCACTGGTTGGCAAACAATATTTTTTCTTCTGTATCTACCTCAAGCAAACCCAGGTTCATATTATCGATAATGCTGCGATACTTTTCCTCTCTTATCTTAAGGGTATACTCTGCATTTTTTTCTGCGGTAATATCGTTGTACTTCCAAAGACTGCCCTTAAATGCTTTGTTATCAAAAATGGGGATGTATTCTCTTCTTAAAATCCTGCCATCGGTCATTTCAAATACATCGTTAATTTCTGGCCGCTGAAATTCTATTAAAGAAAATGTGCTTTCGATAAAATAATCGGGGTCCCGAAATTGATTTTTTAATTTTGCCGGCAGATCGATACAATCGGTACCTTTTAATTCGCTGGGCATATCATCAATATCAAACATTTCGCAAAATGCTTTATTAATGATGGCCACTTTCCTGTTTTCGTCTTCCACCAAAATGGCGGTTTGGATGTTAGATATTAAAGACGACAGCCTGCTTTCTGACTCGTTAATCTTTTCTTCTTCTACTTTTCTTTCAGAAATATCCATTAGCAACCCGGTGAATATTTTACTACCCTGTGCAGTGGTTTGCAAACAGCGGCACTGCATAGAGCGCCAGGTAATACCCCTGCCAGGCAATATCATTCTTGATTCAATGTAAAAGGGTGCGCCGGTAATGGCTGCTGTATTTAGTGTGTGATTCAGCTGGTCAAGATCGTCGGGATGGATAAATTGTGTAAGCTTAAAAATACGGCTGGCAGGCACATTAAAAATACGCTCAAAAGCCGGGCTTATATAACGGCAATGATGGGTACCATCTTTTTTACTTTCGTACTGTATAACGGCACCGGGTATTTGCAGTAGCAAGTCATCCTGATTTTGGCTAACATCTATTGTACCAGTTAATTCACTATCGTTGCTGGCATCTGGCATATTGGTTGTTAATACCGCCGCCGCAGGTTGTTTTTGATTTATCGCCCATTTACCATTGGTAGATTTTCTCATACTGTCACTTTAAGTTTTCGTAAGGCCGTTTTATTATTCCAGCACAATTTCTCTTTGCTGTATCATTTTGTAAATGGTGGATTTACCAATATCCAATTTGTCTGCCACCATCATTACATCGTCATCATATTTACGCAGGTAATATTTTATAATATCGCAAGTGTATTGGCGCAGCGTTTTTTGCTCCATGGTAAAAAAATCGTCTCGCTGGGTAGCATTAAAATTGATGTCGTCTGCCATAATCTCTTGGTTACTGCACATTACAGATGCCAGCTCCATCATGGCTTTAAGCTCCCGTATATTACCCGGAAAGTAATAGCCCATCAGTTTTTCTTTGGCCTCTTTAGAAATGCCTACAGTACCCAGTTTGTTTTCTTTACAAAACTCATCCAGAAAATGCTTGGCTAATATCAATACATCATTGCCTCTTTCTCTTAATGGGGGCAGCTCTACGGGCAAGCCGATAATGCGGTAATACAAATCTTCTCTAAAATTGCCCTTCTTTACTTCGTCTGCCAGGTTTTTGTGGGTGGCAACTATCAGCCTTATATCAAGCTTTACTTTTTCGTTTCCGCCTACCCTTATCACTTCTCTTTCTTGCAGCACCCTTAGTATTTTGCTTTGCAGGCTTAAGTCGAGCTCGGCTATTTCATCTAAAAAAATAGTGCCTCCATTGGCTTCCTCGAACTTGCCGGCCTTGCGTGCCACGGCACCGGTAAAGGCACCTTTTTCATGACCAAATAATTCACTCTCCACTAACTCTTTTGGTATTGCAGCCATGTTTACTGCTACAAATGGTTTCTTTTTTCGCTCGCTGTTGTAATGGATTGCTTTTGATACTACCTCTTTACCCGTACCCGTTTCGCCAGTGATGGATACATTGATATTTGTTTTGGTAGCTTTTTCCATTAATGCAAATACTTTTTGCAATGCCGGGCTTTGGCCTTTAATGCTTTTTTCAAAAGAAAATTTTTGCCCCAGCTCTTCTCTCAACTGCTCTACCTCTTTTTTAAGGCGGCCCATTTTACGCACATTAATTACCGCATTCCACAGCATGTCTTTGGTGTTTTCATCCTTTATCAGGTAATCTCTAACACCCATTTTTAGCAGGTTAACTGCTACGGCAATTTCTTCCTGCCCGCTGATAACAATTACAGGTATACTATCGTCTGTTTCTTTAATACGCTGGTATAGTTTATCACCAGTAAAATCTGGCAACGAAAAATCGATGGTAATGAGGTCGGGTTTTTTGTGCAGGTTGGCCAGGCACTCCCGGCCGGTGGTAAACCGGGTAATGATATAATCTTCATTTAACGACAGATGGTATTCAAGGATTTCTCCATACCAGGGGTCGTCTTCAACAATAAAAATCTTAAACGGTTCCATAAACAATTATCCTTTTATATTGGATTGAGCAGTTTTTTACTTGTTAGTAACGATCAAAAAGCTCAATTAATTGTCCGGTTTTTGGAAAACTCCAAAAATTGCAACCCTGGCGGGCATTATGGAAAATAAAAAAGTGGCCATTGGCCACTTTGCAAGTAAGATAAATGAGGAGAGTTTAGTACCCCAATATTTTAAGCATGCTTTGAGCAGACTGCTCTTTGGCATATACCCACTCTACCAGTTTGCCATTTTTATCATGCTCAATAATAATATGCTTGGGTGATGGAATCATGCAATGCTTAATACCGCCGTATCCACTAATTTGATCTTGATAGGCTCCTGTATGAAAAAAGCCTACATACAAGGGCTCTGCACCTGATAGCTTTGGTAAAAACACCTCATTAATATGCTCTTCGCTGTCGTAATAATCATGGCTATCGCAGGTGATGCCACCCAGCGTTACCCGCTGGTACTCCTCCTTCCATTTATTAATGGGCAGCATCAAAAATTTTTCGCCAATACCCCAGGTATCTGGCAGTGTGGTGATAAAAGAGGAGTCAATCATGTACCATATCTCCCGGTCGTTTTGCTGTTTTTCGCCAATTACGCTGTAAATATGTGCCATGCTTTCGCCTACAGTATAGCTGCCAAACTCGGTAAAAATATCCGGCATGGGCACTTTGTTTTTTGCACAGGCTACTTTTATGTTACGCACAATTTCGTTAATCATAAACTGGTAATCGTACTCAAACCCAAGTGAGTGCTTGATAGGAAACCCACCTCCGATATTGATAGAGTCTAGCTCGGGGCATATTTTTTTGAGCTGGCAATACAGGTTAATTACCTTATTTAATTCACTCCAGTAATAGATATCATCTTTTATACCCTTATTTAAAAAGATATGCAGCATTTTTAACTGAAACTTGTGCTCGTAACCTTCAATTTGGTCTACATAAAATTCCAGTATATCTTTTGCCCTCATCCCCAGCCTTGAGGTGTAAAAAGGAAAGGTGGGCTCTTCTTCTGCCGCTACCCTTATCCCTAATTTAAAGGGCACTTTTACATTTTTGTATGCCTTTAGTTCTTCTTTATTATCCAGGATGGGCACAACGTTTTTAAACCCTGAGTTTAACAATTTGGCAATACGATTGGTATAAGCCTTTTGCTTAAAACCGTTGCAAATAATAAAGGTTTCTTTATTGATTTTTCGCCGGCTATATAGTTTATTGATGATATCGATATCGTAAGCGTAGGAGGTTTCGAGGTGTATATTGTGCTTAAGGGCTTCTTCTACCACAAACGAAAAATGAGAGCTTTTGGTGCAGTAGCAATAATTGTATTTACCCTCGTATTTATATTTTTTAAAAGCAGCGGCAAACATTTTTTTTGCCTTGTCTATCTGCATACCAATTTTGGGCAAATAACTTACTTTCAGCGGTGTGCCATATTTATCTATCAGTGCTTTAAGGTCTTGGCCATTATACTGTAGATAATTGTTTTCCACTTTAAAATCAGGCTGGGGAAAATTAAAGGTTTGGTTCACCAGGTCTGCGTAGGAGTTATTCATGTTATTCATCTACCAAAAGTTGATTTTTTTATTTGCAAATGTAACAGATTGATTAAAACAGGGGTTTTATTTTTTTGTCAATAAAAAGCCGGATGTGTTAACACATCCGGCTGGTATTAATACAGTTTGATAAAAACTACTTTACAGAAGCAACCAGGCTTTTAAAACTTTCTGGCTCGTTCATAGCTAAATCGGCCAATACCTTACGGTTAAGATCGATATTTTTAGCGGCTAACTTATGGATAAATTCGCTGTAGGTTAAGCCTTCTTCCCTTACTGCGGCGTTAATACGTGCAATCCACAAAGAGCGGTACTCACGCTTTTTTAATTTACGGCCAACGTAGCTGTACGTTAACCCTTTTTCCATTACGTTTTTGGCAACGGTGTATACATTTTTACGTTTGCCGTAGTAACCTTTAGCGGCATTCAGCACTCTTTTTCTTCTGGCCCTAGATGCAACTGCATTTTTTGAACGTGGCATATCTTAATTTTTTAAATTTTTGTGATAAAATAAATTAACCATTATTGGAGATTAACCCCTCATACGCAATAAACGCATTACAAAAGCCTGCTGGGTTGGATGTACCACTCCATCTTTGCTCATGTTACGCTTACGCTTGGTTGATTTTTTTGTTAAGATGTGACGTTTAAAAGGCTTTTGGAAGGTGATTAAACCTGTGCCGGTTACCTTAAAGCGCTTTTTAGCGCTTGAGTTTGTTTTAACTTTTGGCATTTTAATAACTTGTGCTAGTTACTCCCTGCTGGCGCCCCGAACAGACGGGAACTTTTTGGGCCATGTGGGAAATACGAAAAAGCGTTTCTTCTTTTTCGGGCGGCAAAACTAAGCCAAAATTTTAAAAAAACACCATGTAAGTAAAACTTTATTATTGATGCCCGTTGGCAGCCCTACAGGTTTTTATAATAAAAAAGGGAGCTAAAAGCTCCCCTTAACTATTGTTTATCAGCAGGTTTTGTTTTTGCTTTTTGGCTTTTGGGCGCAAACATTACCAGCATTCTTTTTCCTTCCATTTTAGGCATTCCCTCTAAAGTGCCTACATCTTTAAGCCTGTCGGCAAACTTTAGCAGCAGCAGCTCTCCTCTTTCTTTAAACATAATGGCACGGCCTTTAAACTGTACATGCGCCTTTACTTTATTACCCTCAGTTAAAAATTTTTCGGCATGCTTGCTTTTAAATTCAAAATCGTGGTCATCTGTATTAGGCGTAAACCTTACCTCCTTTACCTCGCTGGTTTTGGAGTTGGCCTTCATTTCCTTTTTCTTTTTCTTTTCGTTGTATAAAAACTTATTATAGTCTATTACACGGCAAACCGGCGGGTTGGCACCCGGGGAAATTTCTACCAGATCAAGCGCTAAATCTTGCGCAATTTTTAATGCATCTGGCGTAGGATAAATGCCTTGCTGTACGTTATCGCCCACTAACCTTACTTCCGGAACCCTTATCATATTGTTGGTGCGGTGTTCCTGCTGTTGTTCTTTTCTAAAGCGTGGATTAAATGCTCCACGGGGGCCTTTTGGAGGAAATGACATATTTTTTTTGCCTGTATTTTACAATCGGCGTTTTTGTAAAACCAACCAGGCCGTGTTTTGTTTTTATTGAATTGCCGAATTTTTAATAACCCTGTAAATATAGCTTTTTATTCAATTGAGTTTTTTGTTTTTACTTCCTGGTTTACCATATTAATAAACTCATCAATTGTTTGCACACCTAAATCGCCTTTACCCTGCCGGCGTACTGCTACTTTTTGCTCATTCATCTCCTTTTCGCCAATTACCAGCATTAAGGGCACTTTTGCCAACTCGGTATCCCTGATTTTTTTACCAATCTTTTCATTCCGGTCGTCTATTTCTGCCCTTACATCTGCGGTACGCAACTGGGCTGCCACCTGCTGGGCATAGGGTATAAATTTATCGCTAATGGGCAACAGCTTTACCTGTACAGGTGTTAGCCATAACGGAAATTTGCCTGCACAATGTTCTATCAATACAGCTACAAAACGTTCCATACTGCCAAAGGGCGCCCGGTGTATCATTACCGGCCTGTGCTTAGCATTGTCTTCTCCAATATAGGTAAGATCAAAGCGTTCGGGCAAATTATAATCTACCTGTATGGTACCCAACTGCCATTTACGTCCAATGGCATCTCTTACCATAAAGTCGAGCTTGGGGCCATAAAAGGCAGCTTCGCCATATTCTGTTACTGTTTTTAATCCCTTTTCGGCAGCCGCTTCAATAATTGCTTGCTCGGCCAATTGCCAATTTTCGTTGCTGCCAATATATTTGCTGTGATCGTCGAGATCTCTTAAAGATATTTGTGCTGTATAATCAGTAAAACTGAGCGAATTAAATACATACAATACCAGGTCAATCACTTTTTTAAACTCTTCTTTTACCTGCGCTGGCATACAAAACAAATGGGCATCATCTTGCGTAAAGCCACGTACCCTTGTAAGGCCATGCAGTTCGCCATGTTGCTCGTACCGGTAAACGGTACCAAACTCGGCTAAGCGTAATGGCAAATCTTTATAGCTGCGGGGGCTTGATTTATATATTTCGCAATGGTGAGGGCAGTTCATGGGTTTTAATAAAAACTCTTCTCCCTCCTGCGGTGTTTTTATTGCCTGAAAGCTATCCTTGCCGTACTTTTCGTAGTGGCCTGATGTTACATACAGGTTTTTATGCCCGATATGCGGCGTAATTACCGGCAGGTAACCTACCTCCATTTGTGCTTTTTGTAAAAATTGCTGCAAGCGCTCTCTCAGCATCGCTCCTTTAGGCAACCACATGGGTAAGCCCATTCCTACTTTTTCTGAAAAAGTAAACAGCTCAAGCTCTTTGCCCAACTTACGATGGTCTCTTTTTTTTGCTTCTTCCAGCAAAGCCAGGTGTTCATCCAACTCTTTTGCCGAAGGAAAAGTTACCCCATAAATACGGGTAAGCATTTTATTTTTTTCGTCGTTCAGCCAATAGGCACCGGCTATATTGGTAAGCTTTATGGCTTTAATAAAGCCGGTATGCGGTATATGTGGGCCACGGCATAAATCAGTAAAAGCGCCCTGTGTATAAAAAGTAATTTTGCCATCTTCCAGGCGGTCGATAATGGCCAGCTTGTACTCATCGCCCTTATCGTTAAAATAAGCCAATGCATCTGTTTTGCTAACATCTTTACGTACAAACACTTCGTTTTGCCGGGCAAGCTCCAGCATCTTTGCTTCCAGCTTTACCAGGTCATCTTCACTTAAAGCCCTGCCACCAAGGTCTACATCATAATAAAAACCACGTTCGCCCGGGGGGCCATATCCAAATTTTACACCGGGATAATAAAATTCCAGCGCCTCTGCCATTAAGTGGGCAGAAGAATGCCAAAAAGTGGCTTTGCCCTCCTCATCGTTCCAGGTAAGTAATTGCAAACGAACATCCGTAAAAAATGGCCGTGAAAGATCCCACACTTCTCCATTAATTTTTGCAGCCAATACCTTCCTGGCCAATCCCTCGCTGATGGATTTTGCTACATCCATAGCCGAAACGCCAGCTTCGTACTCTCTTACAGCGCCATCGGGCAATGTTACCTTAATCATAATACTCAACTTTATGCTTTAAATTTAAGGCGCAAAATTAACGAAGTATTGGCGAAGGAAAAATTTATGGCAGGTAACTTTGTTGCCGGTTTATTAAAAGGCTTACCGGTAGCGGATTATACCATAAAAAGGGAAATCAAATGAAAAGAATTATACTAGTATTAATGACTCTTTTTACCAGCTTTTGTACCAGTGCCCAAAAAATTAACGGACAATGGCGGGGCGTATTTGACAGTAAAGGGGATATTGTATTAAGTGGCAGCAACAGTACGGAGTATGTATTGGAACTGGAAATTAGCGGCACCAGGGTTTCAGGATTTTCGTACTCGTATTTTCAGGGGCGACGGTATTATGTGATATGTAAACTAGATGGCACTTATAATAAAAATAACCGAAGTATAAAGGTTACCGAAACCGAACGGATAAAAGGTAATACACCGCCAGATTTTACCGATTGCCTGCAGGTACACTACCTCACTTACTCCAAAGAAGAAAACCTTGAAAAACTAAGTGGCCGATGGGAAACTGCCCCGGGCCAACGAGGTGGCTGTGGAGATGGTAGTACCGCACTTACCCGAAGAACGCTTACCAACAGCCTTGCTAATTACAACAAATCCAAAACTGCGGATACCACCAAAAAAGAGTTGGTAAAAAAAGATAACAAAACCACCCCGGTAGCCAAAGCAACCGTACCGGCCACAAAAAAACCTGCTGCCGAAAATAAAATACCGGCAACTGCTAAAAATACAGCTGCCGCAAAACCGAAAACAACCACGCCAGCTAACAGCACAAAAAAAGATACAAAAACAACCGTAACTACGCCCCCTGTTGTTAAGGCTGCACCCGAAAAAAATGAAGTAAAAGTAACTGCACCTGCTTTACCTAAACCCGATTTAAACAATAAAATAAACCCGGTTGCCGGATTTGAAAAAAGAAACACAGAGTTGTTAAAAACAATCCAGATAGAAAACGAAACATTTAAGGTTGATCTTTATGATAATGGAGAAGTAGATGGAGACAGCGTTTCGTTGTTTTACAATGGCAAATTGCTTGTATCAAATAAAAGGCTTAGCGAAAAACCCATTAGCCTTACCCTGGATGCTACCAACAGCAAAGCCATTAATGAGCTAACAATGTATGCAGAAAACCTGGGTGAAATACCACCCAATACAGCTGTAATGGTAGTAACAGATGGAGATAAACGCTATGAGGTAAGAATTGCCAGCGACTATAAAAAAAGCGGCACCATTCACTTTGTACATACCCCAAAAACACAATAATTTTTTAGTGCCTGCGTTTTTAGGGAGTAAAATCCAATAGCACGTGAAAAAAAATTTACTCCCCTCCTCAATTTTATTGGGCGCATTTTTTTTGGCAGCAGGCATTGGCTGTAAAAAGGGTATTAAAGATCCTATTACACTTGATAAAGCTGCCGGCAAATGGAGCATTAATGCCATCCGGTATAAAATTTATACGGGCAGCCCCGAAGCTAAAGACAGTACGGTACCCTGGCGCCCGGTTACAGAAAACCAAGTTACGTTTGATGGCGTATCCCGATTGCAATACCAGTTTAATAGCGCTGATGCACAAAGTGGCGAATATGGTTTTGTAGGCGCAGATTCCATTACGCTTAACATTAGCAGCAAGCCTACCCGCTGGAAAATATTGTTACTAACCCCAACTAATTTTAATATAGAAAGAACGGAGCTTGACAACCCGTCTTTTCCTGGCGCTACAGTAGTTACTTACCAGGGCTTTGTACGCTGACTTGATCCTTACCCTACTATAAAGCTAAACCTAAAGAGAACCCATTTGATGGGTTCTTTTTTTTATTGGGATACTAAAACTTAAAGTTAAGTGTAACTGCAGGGATGATAGGGAAAAGGCTTACTTGCTTGGCCTGTATTTTAAGGCTGCCATCTGTTACGTTACCAGCCTGGTCGTAATAAATAAAGTAAGGATTTTGCCGGCTGTAAACATTGTAGATACTAAACACCCACTCTATTTTATGCTTTCGGCGCTCATTGCCCCGGGGGGAATGGATGGCAGAAAAATCGAGCCGGTGGTAAGATGGTAGCCGGTACTCGTTAATGCGGCTATACTCCTGCGTTAGCACACCATTGATAAAATAAAAACGCTGTGGCAAAGTGGTGGCATTACCGCTGCCGTATACAAAACTTCCACTCAATTTCCACCGCTTATTAAGTTCGTACAATGCTACAATGCTTAAGTCGTTTCGGCGATCGTATTTGGCGGGGTATTTTTCACCAAAATTAAGGGCGGCAAATTTTCTCCATGTCCAGCTTAATGTGTAACCAATCCATCCTGTTAAGCGTCCTTTTGTTTTGTTTACAAAAAACTCTGCACCATAGCTCCATCCTTTACCAAACGTAAAAAAGTTTTCGGTGTCTTCTAATGTATTAGGGGTATATCCTTCCTGGTATTCAATTTGGTTTTGCATGTCTTTATAATACAATTCCACCGATGTTTCGTAAGCATTATCCTTAAAGTTTTTAAACAGGCCAAGGGCATACAGCCAGCTAATTTGCGGCTTTACCCGGTAGGTACTGGGCACCCATAAATCGGTAGGTAAGGTGGTACCGGCATTGCTTACCAAGTGTATATACTGGTAGTTTTTTGTAACAGAAGCTTTTAAAGATGTTTCGTCATCAAGAGCATAACGCATGGTTATCCTGGGCTCAAGGCCACCATAGGTTTTTACAGGCTGGCCACTGCCATATACCGTGCTATCCGTTCGGTTACCATCTGCATCAGTTTGGTAGATGGTGTACTTGCCAATTTGTTGAAACCAGCTATAACGTAAGCCTGCATTTATTTTAAGCTTATCATTAATTTCCCAATCGTCTTGTATATATAATGCTGCTTCGTGTGCAAATTTGCTTTGGGCATTTAATGGTTTAAAGGCTACGGTATCTTGTGAGCCACTCACTACAGATGGGGTAAATTTATGATAGGTGTAAAAGCCGCCAAATTTTACCTTATGCCCGGTAAAGGGATACAGGTCAAAATCTTGTTTTAAACTTAAATCTTGTATGCCCGACGCCAGCTTGATATTAAAATTATTTTGAGCTGCATTAAAACTGAAATTGTAATTATTAAAAACGGCCGTGGTATTGCCAAATAGCCTTTTATTAAATACATGATTGTACCGGATAGTGCCGGTAGCATTGCCCCAGGGTATATTTACATCCAGGCTTTGTTTACCGTTTACAAAATCAAATACATCCCGGCCAAAATAACCACTAATGTACAGGCGGTCTTTATCAGAAAAACGCCAATTCATTTTGGCATTTAAATCATAAAAATAGTAACCTGATCCATAAAATGCACTCGATTTTTTTATAAAAGGTTTGGCCAGTGCATCTGCATAAGTGCGGCGGGCAGAGATGATAAAAGATGCTTTTTCTTTTTTAATGGGCCCCTGTACAGAAACCCTTGAAGCGATTAATCCAATACCACCATCCACTTGCCAGTTTTTGTCGTTACCCTCCTTCATGGCAATATCCAGCACACTGGATAACCGGCCTCCATATTGCGCAGGCATACCGCCTTTTATTAAGGATACATTTTTAATAGCATCGGAATTAAAGATGGAAAAAAAACCAAACAAATGGCCGGTGTTGTACACAATGGCATCATCCAGCAAAATAAGATTTTGATCGGGGCCTCCACCTCTTACATATATACCAGCACTGCCTTCGCCGGCATTGCGTACACCGGGTAATAGTTGTATGGTTTTTAACAAGTCTACCTCGCCTAAAAATGCTGGTACCGATTTAATTTGTTCAATTGGTAATACAAACTTACCCATCTGGGCATTTTTTACATTTACATCTCTTTTTTTGGAGCTTATCACCACTTCCTGCAGTGCAGCTCCACGGGCTGTTAAATTAAAATTGTATTGTTTATCGGCCGTTAGTTCTACTTCGGCACTAGCTGGCTGGTAACCTGCATAGCTGCAAAGCAGGGTATAGCTACCCTCGGTAAGTGTAAGTGAATAAAAGCCAAATTGATTACTGCTAACGCCCCTTGTACCAGCCTTTACAGCCACGGTTGCACCAATAAGCGTTTCGCCATTTTGGGCATCTTTAACATAACCGCTGATGGTAATTTTTTTTTGTGCCCCCGCCAGTATTGGTTGAAAGAGTACAAATAACAATAAAAATTTTCTGATCATAACACTAAATAATACCTGCACCGGGCTTTAATTATTGCGCCTTAATGGTATCTTTTACTTCGCCGCAATGCAGCATGGTGCCTTTATACTCGGGGTGGTTTTTACCCAGGTAAGGATTAACAATTTCTTCGCTGTTGCTTATCCAGTTAGCTCCTTTATCCTCACCAAAAGCCATCGGG
Source organism: Bacteroidota bacterium (assembly GCA_039796475.1). Taxonomy (GTDB): domain Bacteria; phylum Bacteroidota; class Bacteroidia; order Chitinophagales; family Chitinophagaceae; genus Ferruginibacter. Next base: position 16,084 of record JBDKJT010000014.1, read on the forward strand.
CAATTTTGCCAATAAAGGTTTTTACCCTCGTAGTGTACTGTTTTTAAAAAGGGGTAAATATTTTCGCTAACCGTCCAAAAATCTTTACGCATTTCGGTAATATCCGTTTGCCGGGCAATACTTTCGGCATTTGTTTTTATATCATTTAGCTGAGCCAATGCACTCTCATAAATGGCAGACGAATCTTTTTTAAGTTCATCCAGTTTTAAACTATCTGCCGCCGCAGTAAATTGTAGCACTGCTTGCTTTGCCGCAAGGGTATCTGCATTTACAAACGCATCTTTTATCACAAAGTATTGGTTCATCAATTGATCTATTCCACTATTAAAAGCGGCCGAATGCTGCTGCGCTACAATAGCCTGTTGCTTTGGCCCATCACCAATAGTTTCGGTTTTTCTAAACCCAAACCAATACACGGCTACGGCAGCAATTACCAGTAACAAAGGCATCAAAATTTTCTTCATATCATAAAATTTGCTGCAAAGCTACATGATAACAGTAAATGATAGAGAATAGTTTACCGATTGAGTTACTTTTGCAGCCTTAACCCCGTTAAAGGGAAATTTTATACTATACTATGCTTTTAGGATTACAAAATGTAACGTTTGAATTTGGTGCCAGAACTATTGTAGAAGATGCTACCTGGCATATACAACCCAACGAAAGAATTGGATTGATTGGTTATAATGGTACAGGCAAATCAACACTGTTAAAAGTACTCACCCGCCAATATATGCCCAGCAAAGGCACGGTAGAGCAAGGCCGTGAAACCAGTATTGGTTTTTTACACCAGGATCTGCTAAGCTTTGATACCAACGACTCGGTACTGGAAGTAGCCATGGGGGCTTTTGAAAGAGTAAAACAATTAGAAAAGGAAATAGAGGAATTGGGTATAGAGTTAGAAAAAACCGGCGATGAAGACCTTGCCATGCAATATGCCGATAAGCTGCATGAGCTGGAGGTGCTGGATGGCTATAGCATACATCACAAAACAGAAGAAGTGCTGCAGGGCCTTGGCTTTACCAACGAAAGCCTGCAAAAACCTTATAAACTCTTTAGTGGGGGCTGGCGCATGAGGGTTTTGCTGGCCAAAATGATTTTGATGAAACCCGATGTGCTGCTGCTGGATGAACCTACCAACCACCTTGATATGCCCAGTATTGAGTGGCTGGAAAAATACCTGCTGCATTACCCGGGTGCGGTAGTGGTGGTAAGCCACGATAGGTATTTTCTTGACAGGATGGTAAATAAAATAGTAGAACTGTACCAGCAGCAACTACATTTTTATGGAGGCAACTATACTTTTTACGAAAAAGAAAAAGCGCTGAGAATAGAAATACAGCAAAAGGCTTACGAAAACCAGCAAGACTATATCCGTCAGCAAGAGCGGGTGGTAGACCGCTTTAAAGCCAAAGCCAGCAAAGCAGCCATGGCACAAAGCATTATAAAAAAATTAGACAAGCTTGACCGGATTGAAAATGTAGAGCTGGAAAGGCCCAACATCCGTATTAATTTTATGGTGGATAAACAACCGGGCCGGGTATTGTGCACACTAAAGCATGTAAGCAAAAGCTTTGGTGAAAATGTGATATTGGAGGATACCGGAGCAGAAATTGACCGGGGTGATAAAGTAGCACTCATTGGTGCCAATGGTAAAGGAAAATCAACCTTGCTAAGAATTATTGCCGGCACCGAGCAGCATTATGGCGAACGTACCTGGGGCCATAATGTAGAAGAATCATTTTATGCACAGCACCAGTTGGAGGCATTAAATGTTAACAACGATATATTGGAGGAGATGAAAGAAAGCCGCAGCGGTAAAACCGACCTTGAGCTGCGTAGCCTGCTGGGTTGTTTTTTATTTAGCGGCGATGATGTAGAGAAAAAAATAAAAGTGTTAAGTGGTGGCGAAAAGGCAAGGGTGGCATTGGCAAAAACCATTGTTAGTAAAGCCAATTTTTTAATGCTGGATGAGCCTACCAACCACCTTGATATGCACTCAGTAGAACTACTGATTGAGGCATTAAACAGGTACGAGGGCAGTATTGTACTGGTAAGCCACGATCGTTATTTTATTAGCAAAATTGCCAATAAAATATGGGAGATTGAAGACAATAAAATTGTAGAGTTTAAGGGTAGCTATGCCGAGTGGGAAGAATGGAAAGTACGCCGGGAGGCCGAAAGAAACAGCAGGCAAAAAGAAACGGCATTACCTGCTAAACAACCACTACCCGAAAAACCTGCTGCTAAAGAAACAATACCTGTTTCACCCGTTAATAATGCTATTGATAAAGAATTAAAAAAAGAATACCAGCGTCAAAAAAATCGCTTTACCCAACTTGAAGAAAAAATAGCAGCGTTAAACAGTAAAAAAAACTTGCTGGAAGCCGATATGGCTTCGCCAGATCATTATGCCAATAAAGAAAAATTTCAGCAAACTGAAACAGCTTATAAAAAAGTTAATGACGAACTGCAGGCATTAAACAAAGAATACGAAACTGTTTTTGAAAAAGTAATGGAACTGGAGGAAAAGATGGGTTAAATAACCCATCTTTTTTTATACAGGCGATGGTAAAGTTGGGCAGAATGGTTAACTTGAATAACACCGATTGCTCACCATAAATACTGCCTGCCATGGGTGCTGAAATTATTAATTGCGCCGCCTATCTTGACGGAAAAAAAACGGGCAACATCGCCGTAAATGATATAAGTAGCGCCTTGCAAAATCCCGATCAGTTTATATGGGTAGGGTTGCATGAGCCCAGTAGCGCTACGCTTAAGCAATTTCAACAACAGTTTAATTTACACGACCTTGCCATTGAAGATGCGGACCATGCCCACCAACGGCCAAAAATTGAAATGTATGGCGATGTGTTATTTGTGGTATTAAGAACGGCACAGATAAATCCGGCACAGCACTATACTGAGTTTGGCGAAACGCATTTTTTTGTAGGCCCCAATTTTTTGATTAGCATCCGCCACGGTTCCTCCATTTCTTACGCAGATGTACGAAGCCGTTGCGAAAGCACGCCACACCTGTTACGCAAAGGCCAGGGATTTGCATTGTATGCCGTAATGGACTCTATTGTTGACCAGTATTTTCCAGTGGTGGAAAGCCTTGAAGAGGAATTGCAAAAAATGGAAGAGAAAATTTTTAAAGGCAAACCCTCCCGTGAAACCACCGAAGATATCTACCAGTTAAAAAGACAATTGCTGGAAGTAAAAAGGGCTGTATCGCCATTAATAGATATTGCCAACCGGCTGATGCGTTTTGATATTATGCTTATATCTGAAGCTACACAACCCTATTTTAGAGATATATACGATCATGCCATCCGTATCAACGAAATGGTAGACCACGCCCGTGAATTATTAAACACAGCACTAGAGGCTAATTTTTCGCTCATTTCTATATCGCAAAGCGAAGTATCAAAAAAGTTTGCCGGCTGGGCCGCCATCATTGCGGTACCAACTATGGTAGCCGGGTACTATGGCATGAATTTTAAGTTTATGCCTGAGCTGGAGTGGCGGTATGGCTATCCATTTGTGGTAGTATTTACGGTATTGCTTTGCTTTATTATTTACACGCTCTTTCGCAGGTCGGGCTGGTTATAAAAAAAGGGCTGTACGATTAGTACAACCCTTTTACTGATTGGGGGTTTCAGTAAATATTATTGTGCCAGCGATATACGTACCTGTACGCCGGCTCTTGTATTGGTAATAGGCGCACTGCTGGAAATGTAGGGGGTTACCCTGCGCTGATCAAAAAAGAGTTTTATATTAACCCTGTTATTCAGATAATAATCTACACTAGGCGAAATGGTTACTTCTTTACTGCCACCGGTGGGCAAGGTGGCACTCTGATCGAGCCGGTTGTTTACTGTAACATTGTCCCGTATACGCAAATCAAACCGAAAATTAATTTCGTTATCTAGTTTGCTGCTTCCCTCTTTACTTAAAAACTTGGGCAACTTAAAGCCAGCCAGCAGCTTTAGGCCTTTTTTACGGTACCCGGCTCCAATTGAAAATTCGGTTGATCTTGTTTCGCTTAATTGAAAATCTACCAGGCTTAAGCTAAGGGTACGTTGTTTAATAAATTCTACTTTGGCCTGTAGCTGGTTGGTAAACATTAAATCTACACCCAGCAAGGGTGCAAACTGCTCCTGGATGGTTATGTTAGGCACCAAAAAGTATGGCACAAAGTTTTTAGAAACAGTATCGTAAAATGATGGTGCACCATAGTAAGAAGTATCTGCATAGTTTAAGGCAGATGTAAACCCATTCATACTAAGTGTACCGGTATACCCATGCGATATGGTAACATTGCTGAATATTTTATCAAGCCCGGCTATACGGCTAAGCCCGGTATAATCAAGTTTCCAGTTTGGTTTGGGCTTAATTTTTTTAAATGGATTATAACGAATGTTAGGGTTTTGCTGATCAATCAGTGCTACAGTGTTAGGGTCTGTACCGGTATAGGCAGCCAAAAAAGCGGGCACCAACACATCTATTGCATACTTGCCATATCCGTAAGCATAAGTGCCGCCGGGCTGTGCCTGCGAATAGGGATTTTTGGCTCCTACACGCTGGGAGATTACTTCCCTGTATTGCTGAAATTTATCGAAAGTTGCAGATACCTTGTTAGGGTTAAAATTTTCGAACATGGTATTAAAGGCAATGTAACTTACCTCAAAACCACCGGTGGAGTAAGGGGTTAAATGCCCAAAGTTTTTGCCGGTACCTGTAGTGTCTTTAAACAACTCCGAGTAATTTTTGCTAAATGATTTGTTCATGTTAAGGGATATGGTTAAATCCCTTACAGGCTCTATTTGTGCGGTTAAAGTAAAGCGTTGGTTGTATTGCTGCTGCAGTATGGTATTAAACATGCTATCACGGCTTATTACCCCTTTACTGGCTGCATTGTTAAGCCAGTTGGTATCTGGCTGTTTGCCAAACACAAAACCAAGGCCGGGCTGCATGCTATTCCAGTTTTGGCCAACAAACTTTGTGCTATCCATGTAGCCTGGTAAACGGGTATTTCCATCTTCGCTAACAGAAGCGCTTACCTGCTTAACACTGGTTACCAGTTTACCAAAAATACGGCCCATGGTACCTACATCCGGTAGTGCATTGGGGTCTTTAATCTTTTTTACTTTTAATTTTTTTACTTCTTTCACTCTTACGCCATCCTTCATACGATAGCGGAAAACAGTGTCGGTACGGGTGCTGCTGTTGTCGGGTGTATTACCGGCTACCCTGGGCTGATCGATGGCTCTAAAAAATTTAAACTTATTGTACAGGCGGGTAAAATCCAGCTGCACTGTTGCTTCTTTTGTTTGGCCATTTTCGATAATATTACCCAGCTCTACAGCCAGCCTGGACGCACCAATCCAGCGATATGCGGCCTGGTATTTTATGTTAGCCGACGTCCAGTCGAGCAAGGGCAATTTGGTGGTAGGCAAGGTATACGATACATTGGCGGTTTGGCTGTACAATGTATTACGGCCACCGTTTAATAAGCGGCGCCATACTGTATCTTTCTTATCTTTTGTATCCAGCCTTCCATAAGGTTCGTCTACCCTGGAATTATTGATGGCCGTAAAATCAACATTGATAGACCGAGTGATGTTCCAGCGAAAAATATAATCCCGTTGCATCACTAAAAACTTATCGTACGTTTCGGGTATTTTGTATTTGTCTGATCCTATACTCCGTGGCCTGATGGCACCAAATTGCCGCTGTACATCTGCCCTAAAAGTTAATTGCGATGGAGCAAGGTTAAAATTTACATCTTTAATCAAATCAAACCAATGGTGTTTCTTTTTCTTAAAAAACTTGATGTTTTTAAAAGGTTCAACAAACTTGGGTTGAGGAGCAAAGTTGTAGCCTACAGCGCCACGGTGCCGGGTAACCTCGTTGTTTTCAATTAATGGATTATGAGATTTGGTGCTGATGTAGGAGTAGCTAAGGTCAACATTAGAGATATCGTAAATTTTGGGCCTTTTAGTACCGGTTCTGTTTTTTCGTACATTGGTAAAGTTGATGGTTTTGGTACTTGTAAAATCTACTGCAGCATTTTTAATAGAATCTCGTTGTGCTTCTGATTTTGCGGCATCCAGTTTGTCATTTAGTTTTATATCCATATCAAACGGATCGTACTCCGGCGTACTTACCGACTGATTGTAGCTGGCAAAAAATGGGATTGAAATAGCGGCATTTTTGGGTAATAGTTTACCCAGCTCCAAATTAGTAGCTACATCAAACTGTACATAGTTATCCCTAAAGCGATCGTTTACCCGCTGCTCCAGTGTACCAAAACCAGTAGTATGGGTTGCGATAGAGCCCGTAACGGTACCAAGGTCTGCCAGTGTAAGGTCCATCCGTGCAAGGGCAGCAAAACCACCTTTTTCGTTAATAGATGTTAGCCTTAATTCGTTTACCCACATTTCGCCACAGGCACTTGGATTTTTTTCATTTTCCACCCCAATTAAAATGCCCCTTATCTCTCCTAAATTAGGATCGCCCATGATGGAATAAGTGTGGCCATTTGCTTGCAGTTGCCTAAAAATTTGGGTAGGGTCTGATCCGTTTCCGTTACGCTCTGCTTTTATTTTTGTTAGGGTGGGCAGGTCTAAATCAAGGCTGTTTATTGCAAGCCATAAAGAATCGTTGTAAGCATCAGTATCGGGGTTTAACGAGGCTACGCTTAACGGGGTAAGGTGCAATGGAATTTTTACTTCGTAATAATTGTTTACAAAGTCGGTACCTATTCTTATCACCGCATTTAAATCCCTGTCTTTAATACTCTCGGGTGTTTTAATATAATTTTCTGCATGGATGTACATAGACAGTTTACCAAACTGGCGTAAATCTCTGTTAGCAAAAGTTTGTTGTACACCTCTTGAATCGCCTTTGCCGAGGTTGCAAAAACGCAACGACATGCTTTGTTCGTTTTGCAACAGGTTTACTCCATTGTTGCTTTGTATCTGCTGGCGTTGTATATCTTTTGGTGTACGGTATGGCAAGGGTGAACGCTTATCGTTTTCCTCGATATTTACACCATTAACATCAAAATTTACATCTGTAACCAATGGATTGTACCTGCCCGATTCATCTATTTGATATTGAAACCGCCTCCATATATTTCGGGTAAACTCCAGCTTACCAAAACGCAATACAATGCTGCTATCAAAATCGGTAAGAAACATCCTGATAAAACGGATGGATTTAAAATCGGGGATATTGCCTACTCTTTTGCTGTATGCGCCAATGGGTATCCTAAACTGGTACCAGGTTTCGGGCCGGTTGGTATTGTCGGGTAGCGGAATATTTACCACTTTTTTATCAACGATAAAATTTGTGCCGATATCCATGGAGGTACTGTTAGGGTTTTCAATATTTACGATGTATTGAAAATACTCCTCCGTTTCGTTCATGGTATTATCCTTGTTAAGATCTTCCTGATCGGGGTACAGGGTTGCTGCAGATGAAAAAGCAGAGCCATCGTTAACACGGGTATTACCTTGCGGATTATTAAAGTTTTTATAGCGCAACAAAATACCATCGGTATTGGTAAATGATTGATCCCGGTACCATTTATAGTTATCTGCCGCCGGATCGTTTTGCACTTGCTGCAGTACCGGCGGGTTTAAAAAACTGGTTAGGTCATTTACATAAGAAGAAAGTTGTACTCTTTCGGAGTCGTCATCCAGCCCATCAAAGCCCACATCCTGGTAGGGTCTTTCCGCAGGGTCGTTACTAAATGCATTGGTAACCTGTATAGGGTTAAGTGGCACCCTGCCCCATATCGATTTATCTACGGGCAATTGAGCCGATGGAGTAGGCAATCCATTTTCGTAAAAACGTTTACCATCCTTCATTACATCCTCGGATATAGTACCCAGGTTAAAATATAATTTGCCGCCTTTGCCAGCAGGATTTTTTACAAAGGGATCCTGCATCCAAAACTCTATAAACTCAATATTGGCAGTTTCAAAATCTGTTTGATCTACATTACGCATTATCCCTCCCCATCTTTTGGCAGGGTTTTTAAGGCGGTTATTGGCATCCAGGTTTAAGGATGAACTTTCGTAATTGTACGGGCCTTTTTCTTCAGGGTAATATGCAAGATCGAAAGTGGTTAATTGGTTTTGGCCAAAATCGGTAGTACGCTGCGGAAAAATTTCGCTTTGCTTTACCAGCCTAACTTGCGGATCGCTGAGCTCTGCCCTGTTATCGCCCAGCGGATTATTGGTACCCCTAAATTGTTGTAAAGCGGGCTCAATTTGGTACCAGGCCATCTTAGCCCTGTTTTTACCATAATCCAGTGTAGAGCTATTAGCCTCAGGAAATAACTCCTGGTCGTTTAATCCATTGGTGGCGCCTTTTGGGGTAGAGGCCAGCGTCCAGCTAATGGCCGGAAAACGCAAATCAATACCCGAACGGCTACCTTCAAAATCGTCTATATAAACCGTACCCCCCGAGCCTCTGCCTATTTGTGGCGCATGCCCTGGTTTTAACATGGCGCCCTCTGCATAAAAATTAAGTGTGCTTGGCACCGTGGTTGAATAAAAAGGCAGTTTGTCTAAAATTTTGGTAAGCCGGGGCATCTCTTTCCGGTAATTAACATCCAGCCCATACATGGTATTACGGATTGGTTCTTCTCCCAAATTGTTTTTATTAAAAAAGGGTCGTTCGCCCAGGCGTACAATGGTACCACCAATGGCCAGCTGTTCTTTTAATTTATCTTTTGCCAGGTAATCGAGCCGCAAGCCAAGGTAGTTTCTTTGCTGCAATCCAAAAGCGGCATTGTTTTCAAAATTTACCTGTACAGGCAGGCCTGCATTTAAAATGGCCTGGTTGGTTATTTTAATGGTACCTAAATCGTAATTGATATCGTAGTCTGTGCCTTCTATAAGCGTTTGGCCACCAGCAGTAACGGTTACGCTGCCACGAGGTATATTGTAACCAATGCTAATATCAGACGAGCCTGAGGTACGGGCAGAACCCTTTATTACAAACCTGTTTAAGTTTGGGTATTGCTGGGCTACTGCTTTTATAGAATCGTAGAGGGCGTAATACAAAGTGTCTTTTGCTTCTGCAGGTACCGTATTATACAATTGCCCGGCAAGATCCCTACCAAAGGGCTGCAGTACCGGGAAAATAATACGGCTGTATTGAGATAATACTGTAAAGCCTTCTACATAGTCAAACACGCCATCCGGTTGAGGATCGAGTTGGTTATTTAACCGGTCTAAATTTACCAGTGATAAAATAGGGGTGCCCTGGTTTTTATCACCAAATGGCACATATCGTTTCCATCCCTGCCCCGGCTCCTGGTAAAGCAGGTTTAATTTAAAATCGGTGGGTGTTAATGTTCCATATCCAACCGAATACACGTTTTTCATCATAAGGTTCCAAATGGGTAATTTGGGCCGCTGCGATGTTGCTTTTAATAATTTAAGAAACAATACTTTTTGAGTAGCTACTAAGCTATCTGGAGGTAAATCTTGCGAAAATTCACCTACCTGGTATACTTTTCCGTTATACGAATATTGAAATGCCACCCCCAATACCTCATCTGGCTGAAGCGGTTGGCTTAAAGAAATATAACCGGCCTGCCGGTTAAAATAATATTGAGTAGAGTCTAACTTACGGGCAAAGGTTTTTTCAAAATCCTGTACGGGCAATAAACCCAGTGTTTGCAAATTACTAACTACCAGCGATGGGTTTCTGTTATTGGAGTTGCTAATAATCTGGCTGTAAAGATCGTTGGTATTGTTAGATGGCGGCGCAAAATTGGTTAAGGTATTAATAAGATAAGGGGCTTGTGGGCTGGGGTTAGTAGCGCTAGGAAAACCCCTGTAAGGATCTCTTTCGCCTAAATCCATTAAGCCTACCACATCACGGGTGTTGATAGTGCTGCCATTACGATTGGTTACCCATACCTCCAGCCTTAAAATTTGTACGGGTGCAGTTACAGCAGGCATTTTGGCAAGTACCTGGTTATAGTTATTTTTAAAATACTGCCCCAACAAAAAGTGCCGGTTCTCTTCGTATTCATCTGCTTTAAACTCAAAAGTTTGTGCTGCAGCACCACCCTGCAGGTTTACACTTTGCCGCTGCGATTTTTGATTGGCCAGTACAGTAGTAATATTAAGCTTGCCAAATTGCAGTTGCGATTTTAAACCAAATAATTGTTGAGATCCCGGGATAAATGTACTGCGTGATGGAAACTGCACTACACCAGCCTCCAGGCGCTTAATTATTTCGTCATCCATTCCGGTATAATCCAGCTTTAACTGGTTATCTTGTCCAAAATTGGCGAGGGTATTATAGTTAATCGGAAACTTAAGTTTATCGCCAATATTGGCATTTACATTTACCTGGGCATTCATATTAAAGTCAAAACCCCCATTTCGCCTGGCTCTTTCGGGCAAAGTGGGGTTTTTAATGTTTTGGCCTTGGTAGCCAGCCATAATATCTACATTACCCTGCGGTGAGATATCTATTTTTCCATTTCCAAACAACCGGTTAAACAAATTATCGGTTAAAGAAAACTTGGGTTTTACCAGCCGGCGGTTTAGCAAGCTGAGGGTATTGGCTCTTTTTTTAAAATATTCTACTTCTGCTTGTCTTCCTCTCAGTTGCCAGTATTCTTCAGATGTGTAGTAAGTGGGGGTTCGATAATATTTGCTGCCAATTTTTTCGTAAACGTAATAACGCTGGGTAGCAAAATCGTAGGCAATGGAGTCAGTTATATTAGCCGGTTTATCAAAATCAAAAGTATTGTGTTTACCCGCTTGCAAAAAATCGCCCCGGCGATCTTCAATAGGAAAAGGAAGCTGACCTAACACTGGCATAGTAGTATCAGCCTGGTAATTATTATAAAAAAAAGGAGTATTGTTAGCCCTAGAAGCTATGCCTGATGTAGTAAACAACAGCACAAACACCCATACCAAAACAGCCCCCTGTGGAAACCATTCTCTTTTACAAATCATTTTCCGTAAATCAGTTAAGGTAAAATTCTGTCAAATAGATTTGAGGGCTTTTTTGATTAACTCTTCCAGGTTGGTGATGCCTGGTTCGGCTTTGTTTATTTTATTTAATGCTGTTTCGGCCTGTATTTTTGATATACCCAATGCTATTAAAGCATTTAACGCATCCTGCTGCAAACTATTGCCCACTACCAAGGGCAAATTATCCCCTGTAGAAATTTTAGCTACCTTATCCCTCAGTTCCAGCGCCAATCGCTCAGCCGTTTTTTTCCCAATTCCCTTGATGCTCTCTAACAGTTTTATGTTGCCCTGTACAATGGCTTTTATAATTTCTGCCGGCTTCATATGAGACAGCATCATTCTTGCCGTAGCTGCACCAATACCAGATACCCCTATTAATTGGATAAAAAGCTCTTTCTCATCCTTATCAAAAAAACCATACAAGGTATGTGCATCTTCCTTTACCTGTAAATAAGTATACAACTTGCCTTCTACCGCCGATTCTATAAATGAAAATGTATGAAGGCTGATATTAACTTCAAAACCAATTCCATTTACATCTATGTATACCTGCGCTGGATTTTTTAAGGTAAATTTTCCTTGTAGATAAGCGTACATGTTTTCTTTAGTAAAAGCGAAAATAAGGAAAAAAATATGTTCGGTAGCTTCAAAATGATACTGTATATATTTAGTGTACTTTTGCAGCGCTTTTTTAGGTGGTAAAATCCACCCATTTATCAATCAAACATAATACAGATGTCAAAGATTATTGCAGCAATTACATCAGTAGGCGGATATGTTCCAGAATATAAGCTAACCAATGCCATACTGGAAACAATGGTAGATACTACGGATGAATGGATCAGAACAAGAACAGGCGTAGAAGAAAGAAGAATTTTAAAAGGAGAAGGATTAGCCACATCAGATATGGCAGTACCTGCTGTAATGGAATTATGCAAAAAAAGAGGTATAAAACCCGAAGAAATAGATTGCCTTATATGCGGCACAGTTACACCCGATATGGTTTTTCCTGCTACAGCTAATATTATATGTGATAAAATTGGAGCAGTAAACGCCTGGGGATTTGATTTAAGTGCAGCTTGTTCAGGTTTTTTATATGCACTTACCACTGGTACTGCTTTGATAGAAAGCGGGCGGTACAAAAAAATTGTAGTAGTAGGTGCTGATAAAATGAGTGCTATTGTAGACTATACAGACCGATCCACCTGCATCATTTTTGGAGACGGGGCTGGTGCAGTTTTACTTGAACCTTCTGTAGATGAAAACGGAGTAATGGACAGCATTTTAAAAAGTGATGGAAGTGGCAAAACATACTTGCACATGAAAGCGGGTGGTTCGTTAAAACCGGCTTCTGTTGAAACAGTACAAGCTAAAGAACATTATATTTTTCAAGATGGCCAACCCGTATTTAAAGCAGCTGTAAAAGGTATGGCCGATGCAGCTTACGATTTATTGCAACGTAACCATTTAACAGGTGATGATATTGCATGGCTTGTTCCTCACCAGGCAAATAAACGTATTATTGATGCTACCGCTAACAGAATGGGGCTAGCTCCAGAAAAAGTAATGCTAAATATACAACGGTATGGTAACACTACTGCTGCTACCATCCCCCTTTGCTTATGGGATTGGGAGAAACAGTTGCACAAAGGTGATAAAATAGTGATAGCGGCATTTGGTGGTGGCTTTACCTGGGGTGCTACACTAATTAAGTGGGCCTACGATATTTAATAATAAAACTAAAAGAGAGTGAAAGAGGGTCGGCTAATAATTTAGCCGACCCTCTTTTATTTTTAGAGGCAGACCAAAAAATAAACAACACCAATTATCCAAACTGCAGTTCACAATAGTGAATAGGAAAAGCTTGTATTCTAAACCGTTAAACTTTAAACAAAGGGGAATTATACAGACACAAAAAAAGCCCCACGAAAAACGTGGGGCTCAAAGAATATGGCGACTACCTACTCTCCCAGTTGGAATACCAGTACCATCGGCCATAAGGGGCTTAACTTCTCTGTTCGGAATGGGAAGAGGTGAACACCCTTGGAAAAATCACCATAAGAATTTAAAAGATCAAAACAAAGAGTGCAACTACTATAAATTTTCAATCTATAGTTTATCACAAAATGCTTATCACTAAATAATGTACATATTGGGAAAGTTATAACTAAAAGAAAATAAAAAATAAAGCTTACGGGTAATTAGTACTACTCGGCTTTGATGTTACCACCTTTACACCTGTAGCCTATCAACGTCATAGTCTTTGACGGCCCTTAAAAGTAAACTCATCTTGAAGAAGGTTTCACGCTTAGATGCTTTCAGCGTTTATCCTGGCTGTGCATAGCTACTCTGCATTGCACCTGGCGGCACAACAGATACACCAGCGGCACATACGACCCGGTCCTCTCGTACTAAGGTCATGCCTTCTCAATTTACTAACGCCCATCACAGATAGGGACCGAACTGTCTTGCGACGTTCTGAACCCAGTTCACGTGCCACTTTAATCGGCGAACAGCCGAACCCTTGGGACCTTCTCCAGCCCCAGGATGTGACGAACCGACATCGAG
>JBDKJT010000015.1:0-22185 GCA_039796475.1 Bacteroidota bacterium
ATCTGCCTCCAGGTGTCTTTATTATCGTAATACAATGGCAATATCTGATGTTCGAGTATTTCGTACAATTGATTTAAATCGTACTCATCCTGCTCTTGTACATGCACTTTTTCGTACTCAATTGGCGGCACTACAAAACCATTATTACCATGCTCTACAAATTCGCAAATCCATCCATCGTGTGTGCTAAAGTTAACAGCACCATTCATAGCCGCTGTCATACCACTTGTGCCACTTGCCTCCCTTGGCACCCTTGGATTATTAAGCCACACATCGGCCGCTTGTTTTAAACGTTTGCTTAAAGCAAGCTCGTAGCCAATACAAACCGCTACATTTTTGTATTGCTTACTTAAATGTACAAGGTGGTTAAAATCGTTAATAGCAGGATAATCCAAAGGGTAAGGTTTACCTGCCCAAATTATTTGCACAGGGTATTTTGTATTGCTAAGCAGTGCTTCAAAACGTTTATGATCTCTTGTTAACAGCTCGGCTCTTTTATAGCCGGCAAAGCGCCTGGCCCATACAATGGTAAACACATCGGGGTTAAGCAACTTACCAGTTTGGTCGGCTACTATATCCAACGCCCTTTTCTTTAAAAATCGTTTACGATCATCAAACCACACATCATTGCTATCAGCTACGGCTTTGTATAATTGCTTATCGGCCCAGTAGGTCCAGTTTTGTGCATTGGTGATAGAGGTAATTTTACAAATGCCGGGATATTTGCCCCACATTTTACGACTCACCTCACCATGCAATTTTGATACACCATTGGCCAATTTTGCAAAGCGAAGTGCTGCCAGCGAATGGTTAAATTGATCGTCGGTAATTCCAGTTATTTTGCGTACATCATCTATATGCATTCCGCAGAAGTAACTCATTTTTTGGCAAAGAAATATATCGTGTTTTTCATTACCAGCCTCTTCAGGCGTATGTGTAGTAAATACAAGCCGCTTTTTAACATCAGCAAGGTTGCCAAATTTACGATGCAGGTAAAAGGCAGCGCTTAACCCGTGTGCTTCATTTAAATGATATAATTCAGGGTTAAAATTTATTTCATCCATCAGCTTTGCCCCACCTACTCCAAGTAAAATAAATTGGGCAATTTTTGTAGCCACATTACCATCATACAAACGATGGGTAATTGTTTGAGATACGTAATCATTCTCGGGCAAATCGGTACTTAAAAAAAACAGTGGGGCGGTGTTAAAAGTTTCCGGATTTAAATACCAGGCCTTTACCCATATAGGGCTATCGTGGATGGTGATTTGAAATTTAATGCCGGTATCCTCTAAAAAATTATAGATTTTTTCGTTCCACTGTACCTGTAAAGTTTGATCTGCATTGCGGGCCTGGTCGTAATAACCATACTTCCATAAAATACCAATGCCTACCATGTTTTGCTTTAGCTCGTAGGCACTACGCATGTGAGAGCCCGATAAAAAGCCTAAACCACCACTATAAATTTTTAGGGGTTGGTGTACAGCAAACTCCATTGAAAAGTAAGCCACTTTTTTGCTGTAGTTTTCTGCCACAGCGTAAGGAACTTTAAAATTATTAAAACTCATATAGCAGATTGGTTTTTTAGAGGGTGCAATATAACTGGATTTTTTCATGTAAACGGTCAATACTTATTAATATTGTGTAAATAATACACGTTAATTTTTGCACAACTCGTACCCACAAAAAACTGCAAACGTTTGAATTGCAGAGGGCGTTAAGTAAGGATAGCCGTTACTTCAATTTCTACCAATAAGTCATCGTTAATCAGCCTCGCCACTTCAACCATGGTGGCTACAGGTTTTATGGTGGCAAAAAACTCGCCATGTGCCCGGCCAATCTCTTGCCATTGCGCTATATCAGTTACAAACATACGGGTGCGTACTACATCTGTTAAAGATGCACCCAACTGGTTAAGTGCCTTTTCAATTTTTGTAAAGATGAATTTGGTTTGCTGGTAGGCATCGCCGATACCGATTAGCAAATCGCCATCCATGGCAGTGGTGCCCGCCACTTCAATAATATTACCTACCCTTACTGCCCGGCTGTATCCCACCACATCTTCCCATGGTGAGCCTGAACCTGTTTGCTTACGCATATGCTTTTTTTTAAAACAAGTTACGGCTTGCTGCATTGGTACTGATAAAGATGTAGCAATTTAATTTTAAGCAAGCCTAATTTAATTTTTAGATTAATAAAATTACTTTAAGTTTGTATCTATCGCAAATTCAGCAAACAATAAGGCTCTAAGGGCTGCCACAGCTGAAAACCAAATTTAGCAAGCATGCCAAAACATACCAGCAACCACCAATCATTAAGCGAAGTACATCAAAGCATTGACACAACCCTTAACCCCAAAAAAGGCTGGCGAAAAATATTAAGTTTTTTAGGGCCTGCCTACCTGATCAGCGTGGGATATATGGACCCTGGCAATTGGGCCACCGATTTGCAGGGAGGCAGCAAATTTGGGTATAGCCTTATTTGGGTATTACTGATGAGTAACTTAATGGCGCTGCTTTTGCAAGGGTTATCTGCCAGGCTGGGTATTGTACGCAACCGGGATTTGGCTCAGGCCAACAGGGAGGCATACCCCAAAAAATTAAATTATGTTTTGTACGGGCTGGCAGAGATTGCCATTGCTGCCACCGACCTTGCTGAAGTACTGGGTATGGCCATTGGTATACAATTACTCACTGGCCTGCCCTTAACATGGGGGGTAGGCATAACCGTACTGGACACATTATTACTGTTATACCTGCAAAAGCTGGGCATGCGAAAAATGGAGTTGTTTATTATTGGGCTGGTAGCGGTTATTACTATATCATTTTTAATTGAAATAATACTGGCAAAACCGCAGCCCGGCGATATTGCTGCCGGCTTTATACCACAACTGCAAAACGAGCAGGCCTTATACATTGCTATTGGAATAATTGGTGCCACCGTTATGCCACACAATTTATACCTGCACTCTGCCCTAGTGCAAACCCGTAAAATTGAACAATCTGATAAAGGCTTAAAACAAGCCATTCGGTTTAACCTGGTAGATAGTGCGGTAGCCCTTAACATTGCCTTTTTAGTAAATGCTTCAATTTTAATACTGGCAGCCACAGCTTTTTTTAAAACCGGCAACTCAAATGTTGGTGCCATAAAAGATGCTCATGAATTGTTGGCACCGCTGCTTGGCTCGGCCATTGCCCCCAAGTTATTTGCTATTGCATTGATTGCTGCAGGGCAAAGCAGTACCATTACTGGCACGCTTGCCGGCCAAATTGTAATGGAAGGATATTTACAGTTACGCATTAATCCATGGGCAAGGCGGCTGCTAACCCGTTTATTAGCCATTGTACCTGCATTGATAGTTATACTTATTTATGGCGAAGAAAAAGTAGACGATTTGCTTGTTTTAAGCCAGGTAATACTAAGCCTTCAACTGGGCTTTGCTATTATACCGCTTATACATTTTGTTAGTGATAAAAAAACGATGGGGCGCTTTGCAATTGGCATTACAACAAAAGTTGCGGCATGGCTTATTGCAGCCATACTGGTATCGTTAAATATTAAAATGTTGCTAAATGAGGCAACGGGCATTTTTAACACCGGTGGCTGGCTGGCAAAAACTACCACCGTATGCTTTGGTTTTTTCTTTATTGGATTATTGGCTTATGTTGTATTACATCCTTTACTGGCAAAAATAAAAACCAACAGTACCGCTATACAAATACATCCAGAAGTAAATATTGCGCAGATCAAAACCTTACCTTCTTTTAAAAAAATTGCCATTGCGCTGGATTTTACACAACTGGATGAAAAACTGATTTTATATGCACTTGCTCAAGGTGCAGAAAACAGCACCTATTACTTACTGCATGTAGTAGAAAGCGCCTCGGCCAGCTTATCTGGCAGCGACAGTAATGATTATGAAACGAAAAAAGATAAAGAGCGGCTGGATGCCTATGTAAATGAATTATCGGCTAGAGGGGTATATGCAGAAGGCTTTTTAGGTTTTAATCACCGGTCTGCCGAAATTATACGGCTAGTAAAGGGGCTAAATGCAGATTTATTGGTAATGGGCGCTCATCGGCACAGTGGTTTAAAAGACATATTATATGGGCAAACCGTAAACAGCGTACGACATGAGCTTACCATACCTGTTTTAATCATTAGCGCTTAGTGCAGCCGCACTTAATTTGCCACTGGCAACTCTACATAAAATACGGTACCATTACCCTCTTCTGTTTCAAACCAAATATTGCCCTTGGTTTGCTCTACAATGCCTTTACACATAGCCAGGCCAAGCCCGGTGCCTGATGTTTTGGTTGTAAAATTGGGCGTAAATATTTTTCCCCGCATGCCTGCCGGAATACCATTTCCATTGTCTTTAATAATGATGAGCACTTTACCATTGTACAGTTTTTCCTTAATTTGGATATAGGGGGTACGCTCTTCCGGTACTGCCTGTATGGCATTTTGAATAAGGTTGGTAAATAACCGGTTGATATGCGTTTTATCGGCCTGTATTTTTACAGGAGCATGCTGCGGCAGCCATTCCAGCACCAGGTTTTCTTCCGCTCCATGCAAGTGTACAATTGTATTTAACGATTCTATCAAATCAAATTTTTCCATCCTCGGGTTACCAATATTGGCAAACTGAGAAAACTCCCCGGCTATCTGGCTCAGGTGATCAATTTGCTCTACCAGCGTACGGGCAACACTTTTACTTAATTCCGTTACATCACCCGTTTTGCTATCAATGGCTTTTTGCAGGTATTGCAAACTAAGCTTCATGGGCGTTAACGGGTTTTTAATTTCGTGGGCTACCTGCCTTGCCATTTCTCTCCAGGCTCCTTCCCTTTCGCTTTTGGCAAGTGCCATGGCGCTTTCATCCAGCTTACCCACCATCTTATTGTACTCTTCTACCAGCTCACCAATTTCGTCCTTACGTTTCCAGCGTATTACTTCGTTTACACCACCCAGGTTTACCTGCTTCATCCTGTTACTAATAAACGAAAACGATCGGGTAATCCGATTGGTGATAAATAACGCCACCACACCGGCTATTAAAAAAATAAATGCATTTAAATTAATAATGGCAACCAAAAAATTAGATATCTCTTGCCGCAGTTTTGTTTGAGAGGTAAAATAAGGTATACTTAAATAAGCATAATCTTTTCCTGTTTCGTCAATTACTGGTACATAATTACTGAGGTAATGAAGTGTGCCAATGGTTTCATCCTTAAAAAACTGTATTTGCTTTAGATGGCTCATGTGGTAAAATGCTTCCGGATCCATCCGGTTACTTACTATACCCTTGTTATAAGGCAATGGCAACGACGATACCCTAAGGTTTCCATCAAGGTCGTATAAGTTGATATCCACGGCATGTACTTCAGATATCTTGGCAATGGTTTGCTCTAATTTATCCCGGTATGCCAGGTCGTACACTTTTATTACATCATCAAACACCCTTAACTCACTCAGCGAATTGCGAACTTCATTTTGCATTACGCTAATGGTTCTGCTCAGTTTTTCTTTATTATTATTGTTATACCTGTCAATAAAAAACAAGAAGGTTACCACACCTACTACCACAAAACTTAGCAGGCTAATAAATATAATGGTGGCATGCACCTGGTTGCGGATACTCATTTGCCAGTAACGCCGCATCTCCCGCCAGCGAAGCCTGGAGCGTATCAACGCATTTAAAAACCAAAACACACCAGTAACCAGTAAAAAAGAACAAAACAGGTACGAAAACAGCGTGATAGACTCTATAAAAAAATTATCTTTTTTGGCAATAATTACTACTTTATCTACGCCTGCTTTATACCACAACTCATCGTTGCCCGATTTACCCCTTGCTTCAAAATCAGTTACCGGTACCTGCGATGCCTGCAGGGATGAAGGAAATGGATAATCGTTGTGGCTGGTAACTAGTTGGAATTTATTGTAAACCGCAAAGGAATAAATGGGCGAATTTTCTATTGAATTATTATATCCTTTTAAAAATAATTCCGGATAAAGTGCATCTGTTTTGTAACGTTTTGGTGTGGCCACAATTACTACATAGCCCAACAGTTTGCCAGATGAATCTTGTATATCTTTTTTGCTGATGTAAGAAAAGCGATCGTAAGAAATATCATAGTAATAAAGACCGGGCATGGCTGTTTCTTTACCCTGTGTTTTTAAGATAGTAGCAAGGGTATTGTACGTGGTGGAATCCTGGTTATAAAGTGCATTTTCATCTGAGTCGAATGTATAAATACGAGTATCATATTTATTAAGGTAACCAGTAAAGTTAGATGCCAGTAAGCTGTCTTTTATTCTTGCATTTGTTTCTGCCTGTTGCAAACCAGTAAATAATGGCGCCACTACTTCGCTTCTAAAGTCGGTAAGTACAGTGTTCATTAATCTTTCGCTGGATGGGTCGGCTTTGGTAGATAAAGCCTCGGCATAATGTATGCGGCGGTCAATTTCTTTTACTTTATTTTCTACGATAATGACAAATGCTATAGAGATAGAGAAAAAGAAGAGCCAAAAAATTAGCCGGGAAGAAATCACTTCTGTGGCAAAAAGGTATAGCTGACGGCTATTGAGCAACAGCAAATACAGCAGTAACCAAATAAGTAAATACAGGTTAAATACAACATTGGCATCGTTGATACGAAAGGATAAAAAAGCAAGGCCTATAACTGTTATCAGCAGTACAAGCGTCATTATCCGTTTGGGAAGCAGCGGTTGCAGCAGGTAAATTATTATTTGAGAAAACAGGAAAAAACCAATGGCCAATGCACCCAAGGCTACAAAACCTACAACACTGTAAGCATTAAGGGTTGAAAAATTTACCACATCAAAAGATATTTGCGAATCGGCCACCATAGAACGAACCAGGTTGCCCGTAACAAATGTGCTTACCAGCATTAATAATACCCCGGCTACCAAAATTGCCCATTTTACTACATAATTTTTAGGATTAAAGGCAATGGCTTTTTCCTGCATATAATGCCGGGTAAATAATACCAGCCACAAAAATAAAATAGCATTTACGAGCAAATCGCCCAATGAACGCATCACCTCGTTGGTGGCATAAACAGAGGGGTCAAACAATTCAAACTGCCGCAGGTTTACCGGTACAGGCAGGTAATAGCTGGCCAGCCGAAGCAACAGTATAGCGCCTGCTAAAAAAAGCAGGCCCCGATAAAAATTACGTTGTACCAGGTATACAGCTACCAGTTGTACAAACAGCAGTACCAGCACCGCAGCCAGTATCCTGAACACTGCTGCCAGCAAATTATTTTCGGGTATGGCAGATAAAGGCTTTTGACGCAACGAAAACAAAAATGTACCATCTTTTGATCGAATGATATTGCCAGTTTCTTCATCCGAGATGGTAAAATATTTTTCTAGTTTGCTGCCAACGGCAAAGCTGTTTTGCAGGTATTCGTTGGTGATAGAATAATTCCACTTTACGGGCACCAAGGCCAGTAATGTATATTTACCTACCTGTTGCTTACGCCAACTGTAATAGCCGTTGGATAATTTTATAAACCCAGCTTTGTTTTGCAGGGTAAGTAAAAGCCCATCTGGTTCTACCACCTGGCTTGTCCAAAAGCTAAGCCGGTGTACACCTTCATCGCCGGTTGTGTATATGTAAAAAAAATATTGACGTGCCAGCAGTTGCTTTAATTGCAGCTCAGTGTAAGTTTTGCTTTCTATTTTGTGCAGCAAGGCAGTATCAGCAGCTAAAGCATCAAAGTCATTTTCTTGCTCTTGTATATATTGTTGTACCCTTTTTTTTACAGCTGAGTCGGATGATTTATCGCTTAGGTAATTATCGATAATAAATGAAAAAGTAACCAGCCAGGCAGCCGCCACCAGCAGGTAGCTGTTGTGCAAAAAAAACTTTTTAAATGAAGTGCTATTTTTCAATCAGCAATAAATTTTATTGTACTGGTTTGTCGGCTTGCTTTATCTTATTCCATACCGCATCCATTTCTTCCAATGTCATTTGCTGCAGGCTACCTCCTTGCTCTTTAGCTGCTGCTTCCATTTTTTTAAACCGGCTGATAAACTTTTTATTAGTGCGTTCCAATGCATTTTCGGCATCTACTTGTAAAAACCTGGCATAATTAATCAACGAAAAAAATACGTCGCCCAGTTCATCTTCAATACCATCTTGATTACCGCTCGTAATGGCTTGTTGCAATTCTGTTTTTTCTTCTTCTACTTTTAGCCAAACCTGCTCTTTATTTTCCCACTCAAAACCTACCTGTTTTGCTTTTTCTTGCAAACGCATCGCCTTTACCATGGCGGGTAATGATACAGGCACTCCACTTAATACAGAGGTTTTGCCTTCTTTCATTTTCAGCTTTTCCCAGTTTCTTTTTACCTCCTCTTCATCCTGCACTTTTACATCGCCATAAATATGAGGATGCCTGAAAATTAATTTTTCGCAAATGCCATTCACTACCTCTTGTAATGTAAACTGGTTTTGCTCAGCACCTATTTTGGCGTAAAAAACGAGGTGCAGTAATAAATCGCCCAGCTCTTCTTTTATACCTTTCCAGTCGTTATTGGTTATTGCATCTGCCAGCTCGTATGTTTCTTCAATGGTAAGCTGCCGCAAGCTTTGGATGGTTTGCTTTTTATCCCAAGGGCACTGCTCCCTTAAATCATCCATAATTTTAATCAAACGCTCCAGCTCGTTAGTAGTGGCAGACATACGGTTTGTTTTTTTAAATACTGAATACTGAAAGAAATAAGAATATCACAAATAAAATTGCTACCAAAAATGTAAATGACAACAACAAGATTAAATACTTACTGATTGTTTTTATCCGGCCCTGCTGGTAAAAATTTTTAAGCGCCTTGTACAGGTAAAAAAATATGCTGAAGTTTACAAATACTTTTAGCACATCAAAAATAAGCCACCCTGTTTTGTCATGTATTTTATTGAGCCCAAAAGAAATAAGCAACGCAATAAAAACATAAATGTACAGGTGTATGCTAAAGATACCATGATTAACATAGTAAAATGCTTTTCGGCGTATATAGAGCAACTTTAGCAGCAACGCTAAAAGCGGCAAGGATATAAACATCATCTGTGGCAGTTTATGCAAAAAAACATCAATCAGTATTTTGGTCATCTCGCCAGAATGGCCTTTGTATTTATCTTTTATTTGTAACTGCCTGCGCTGAAAGACATGCTTAACCCAGCCATCTTTAACAACGCCGATATTTACCAACGAATCGTACTCTGCTAATGATTGATAGTTGGTGCCCGAAAATTGAAAACCGGGATTCATATTGGCAAGGGCACTATCAAAAAATACTTTAAAACGCTCCCTTGACATGGGGGTATTGTTTCCAAAAGCCTCTTTATTAATCTCCTGGGTAAACTTATTAAATGCGGCAGTATCCATCTGGCTTATTTGCTTAAGGGTTTTGCCTTTAATGCTGGCGTTATTGTTGATGGTGTTATCATCTACTTTAAAAAATGAAAAAAATATTAAAAAAAACAAGGCTGAGCTAAACACATACATGCGGATGGGATTAAGATAGCTTGCTCTTCTGCCCCTTGCATATTCAGCAGATAAAAAACCCGGCCGGGAAATCAATAACCAAAGCGTGGTAAAAAACTTTCCATCAAAATGGGTAATATCCTGAAAAAAATGGTTTACCAGGTGCCAGGCCGACTCTTTAGGCTCAACATTTTCTTGTCCGCAAATATTACAATACCTCCCCTGTAACTGGGCGTTACAGTTTAAGCAATTTTTTTCCTTTCTTTCTTTTAAATGACTCACCTTACCAAATTTGGATAAAAATAGTTAAAAAATATATCGGCAAGTTTTTTGGTTATGCACTAACGGGTAATTTGATACAGTATCATTAAATGGATAATTGCCAGGCGTTAAAAAATCGTTTATTGTTGCCAGTTAACCAACAGCCAGCGCACCTGCTGCTATATAAACCAGCTGAATCAGTTATTTTTGCAGTTGAAAAAAAATTGCAGTATGAAGCGAATGATCATTATGGTATTATTAACTACTGGCTTTATTGCACCGGCTACAGCCCAGTATTATTACCGGGATATTATAAGTGTGCAGCAAGCCCAAAAAGAAAAACAAGTACTTGAATTACAAAAAATACGCAGTATAGTAGTGCACAGTTTTGAAGCAGATGGCAAAGAAATAAGTGATTTTAAATGCGAAAAAAAAATGACCAAAGATTACCGGCGTATGGAAACCTACACCGAATCGCAGGCTACTGCCAAAAGCTGGCTCACGGCTTATTACAACACAAAGGGATTGCTTGAAAAATCGGTTGACAGCAACGAACTATCGGTAAGCAATACCTTGTATGAGTATGATGCTGCAGGTAAAATAATGCGTATCACCAGTATCGCCCAATCATCTGACGACGACTTTACCACTGCCCTTACAGAGGTACACCAATACAGCTACAACGATAAAGGCCTGCCTGTAAATATGTTGAAAATTAAAAATGGCAAAGACTCCTCATTAATTGATTTTTTATTGGATGATAAAGGAAATGTTACCGACGAGATTGAACCCGGCAGAAACGGCAAACACTTTTACTATTATTATGATGATAAAAAGAGGCTCACCGATATTGTAAAATACAACGTGGTGCAAAAAGCATTAAGGGCCGACTTTATGTTTGAATATGATGAGGAAGACAGGGTTGTACAAATGATAACAGTGGATGAGGGCACTTCTGGCGAGTACAGTACCTGGAGGTATATTTACAACGATGGCCTGCGGATTATTGAAAAATGTTTTTCAAAAAACAAACAATTGCTGGGGTATGTAGAGTATGAGTATATTGATTAAGCAAACAACTAATACAAAAAATGCCCGGCTGCAGCAGCCGGGCATTTTTTGTACTAAGTACTTTATACATTAAAGCGAAAGTGCATTACATCGCCGTCTTTTACAATGTACTCCTTACCCTCAATACGCAGCTTACCATTTTCACGGCAGGCTGCCTCTGATTTGTATTGTACAAAATCGTCGTAGGCAATTACCTCAGCTTTAATAAATCCTTTTTCAAAATCGGTATGTATTACACTAGCGGCCTGCGGCGCTTTCCACCCCTGGTGTATCGTCCATGCCCTTACCTCCTGCACACCGGCAGTAAAATAAGTAGATAGGTTTAGCAGTTTGTAGGTAGAATGGATGAGCCGGTCTAACGCAGGCTCGGTCATTTTATATTCCTCCATAAACATTGCTTTATCATCAGGATTTTCAAACTCGGCAATTTGTGCTTCAATGGCGTTGGTCATTACAATTACCTCGTTGCCTTCGTTTTTAACAGCCTCCATTAAAGCAGCAGAAAATTTATTACCTGTGTGCATGCTGGCTTCATCTACATTGGCCACATACAAAATGGGTTTATCTGTTAGCAAAAACAAATCGGCCACGGCGCCTTTTTCTTCTTTACCCAAGCCAAGCGACAAAATATTTTTACCCTTATCCAGGTGCTCTTTACATTTTACCAATATCTCCAGTTCTGCTTTTGCCTTGGCATCGGTTTTAGCAATTTTTTCTGTACGCTGAATTTTTTTCTCTACGCTTTCCAGGTCTTTCAGTTGCAATTCAGTTTCTATAATTTCTTTATCCCCCACAGGGTTGATGGCACCCTCATCCCTTAAAATATTTTCATCTTCAAAACAACGTATTACATGAATAATGGCATCTACCTCCCTGATGTTGGCCAAAAATTTATTGCCCAACCCCTCTCCTTTGCTGGCACCACGTACCAGCCCGGCTATATCCACTATTTCTATTTGGGTAGGTACAATACGCTCGGGCTGCACCAGCTCCGATAATTTATTTAACCTTGGGTCGGGTACATTTACCAATCCCACATTAGGCTCTATTGTACAAAAACGGTAGTTGCTGGCCTGTGCTTTGGCGCTATTGCTTACCGCATTAAACAAAGTAGATTTTCCCACATTTGGTAATCCCACAATACCTGCTTGTAATGCCATTTTTTTTTAGTTTATTAGTTTAAAAACGGGTGATACTGCAAAAAACAAACTGCCACCTGGCTATTTAAGCCTGCTACAGCATCGCCTGAAATTGGCCGCAAAGGTAAGGGTTGCAGAGAAATGATAATTTTGAAATGAAAAGATTACCTTGAAACCGATTTATGGGCAAGCCATTTGCTCATTTAATAAACGGAAAACCAACAACTCACATGGCTTTAAGCAGAATTTGGAGTGCCTTTATTATCATAGCTATACTGGCTGCCACCATCCAATGTATCAGTACAGCAGACAGCAAAATGATTTTTAATAAAATGGTGGTGGGCAAAGCCGGCGATACCAGCCTTACCCATGCAATTGATAGTGCCAGCCTGCCTGCACCTGTAGCTGCTATACTGCAAAATAATAAGGACACTAAAATTGGGGAAGATAAATATGTAAAGCTGGGCGATGGCAAATACCTTACTTATAAAGAGCAAAACGCCAACGGCATTTTGGGTACCTGCCGGGATGCTGTAGATATTTGTATTGGCCTGATAGGTATTATGGCCCTGTTTATGGGTTTTATGCGTATTGCCGAAAAAGCTGGCGGTGTTGGTTTTTTGTCTCGTATAATCGGGCCTTTTTTTACCCGGCTTTTTCCCGAAGTACCCAAGGGGCATCCCGCTTTTGGCCATATGATGCTAAATTTTAGTGCCAACCTGCTGGGGCTGGATAATGCCGCTACACCCTTTGGTATTAAAACCATGGAAAGCCTGCAGGAGATTAATCCCAATAAATCCGTAGCCAGCAATCCACAAATTATGTTTTTATGTCTGCATGCATCGGGGCTATCGCTTATACCGGTAAGCGTAATAGCGGTAAGGGCTGCCAATAAAGCTACGGTGCCCACAGATATTTTTTTACCGTGTATGATTGCCACTTTTATGGCTACGCTGGCAGCCTTAATCATTGTATCCTTTAAGCAAAAAATAAACCTGCTGCAGCCCGTGGTACTGGCTTGGGTGGGTGGTTTTTCAATGCTGGTAGGGGCCTTGGTATGGTACCTTACTAAATTAAATAAAGAGGGGCTTGAGCAATTTTCGGGCATTTTTAGCAATGGCTTTTTATTGTTGATTTTTTTATTAATCATACTTGGGGCGTTGTATAAAAAAATAAACCTGTTTGATGCTTTTGTAGAGGGCGCTAAAGGTGGGTTTGATACAGCCATCAAAATAATTCCTTACCTGGTAGGCATGCTGGTAGCCATTTGCATGTTGCGTAACAGTGGCGTATTTGATATTATTATTGATGGGGTAAAAGCACTGTTTGGTTTGCTGGGTTTTGATACCCGGTTTGTAGAAGCCTTGCCTACTGCATTGATACGGCCAATGAGTGGTGCAGGTGCCCGTGGTATGATGGTAGATACCATGCGTACTTACGGCCCCGATTCGTTTGCCGGCACCCTTAGCTGTATTATGCAGGGATCCAGTGATACTACCTTTTATGTAGTGGCTGTATACTATGGTGCAGTAGCTGTAAAAAATACCCGTTACTCAATAGGCGCCATGCTGCTGGCCGATTTGGTGGGCATTATCACCGCAATAATAATGTGTTACCTGTTTTTTGGTAACCGGTAATCATTGGCTCAGCGCTTTTTTCTTTTACTAAGCCGGGGATCCAGCATTTTTTTCTTTGCTGTATTTTGTTGTTGATCAGCGGTAAGGCCCGGGGCCGCAGTGGCTGTATCGGCCGCACGGCGGTTGTTATCTGCAGCCTCGTTTTCTTCTTCGCCGCCACCTATATAACTGCCAAATAAAGGAGCCAGCTCTTTTGCATGGTAAATATTGCGGTTAAATTTATTGCCCAATACAATAATAGTAGCAGAATCTTGCGTAAGGCGGATAAAAGCTGCATTGTTACCATGCCACCAGCCATTGTGGTAAATCATTTTTTTACCATCTGGGTAAATGTTCATGCGCCAGCCAAGGCCATAATTTTTTATACCGGGTTTTTCGTTGCTGTAAGGTGCATAAGCTTCCGCCAGCGTTTTATCGCTAAATAATTTTCCACTGCTTAAAGCCCTATCCCACAGTAACAAGTCGTTGGGTGTGCTGTAAATATTTTTATCGCCATATACAAGATCGAGGTGATTTAAAGGTATCAGCCCACCCCGCCAATCGTAACTGGGCAATACACTGGCAGCCTTGGTAGAGTCGTATACAAAAGTGTGCCGCATCCCCAGCGGTGTAAAAAACTGTTGTTGCAAATAATTAGCATAGCTGGTACCGCTTTGTTTTTCTATCAGCAAAGCCAACAGTGCATAATTGGTATTGCAATAGCTAAAATGGGTATTGGGTTGCCCTATATTGGCCAGTACCGATTTTTTTGTTACCAGGTAATCGAGTACATCGCTGTTATGTACCAGCCTTTTAGTATCCCAGCCCTGTATCTCCATAAAGTAAACATAATTGGGCAGGCCGCTGCGGTGATTGAGCAGGGTACGGATGGTAACACCAGTATAATTAAACGAGGGAAAATAATTGCTTACCTCATCATCTAATTGCAGCTTACCTTGCTGCCACAATTGCAAAATAGCCATCGCCGTAAATGTTTTTGATACCGAGGCTATGTGAAAAGAGCTGCTATCTGTAATAGGTGCAGCTGCATTTAATCGCTCAAAACCATTATAGGCTTCAAAAACAATATTGCCCTTTTTGGCTACCAGTACGGCCCCATTAAATCCCTTGTTTTTTAAGGCGCTATCATACCAGGCAGCACAGCGGTTGTGCAGCCGTTGCTTTTCGGCATCAGTAATAAAGCCGGGCTTAACATCCATTAAAATATTGGCCGAATCTGCCGGCAAACCATTGTTTTTGCTACCGGCACTGCCGCAGCCAGCTAGTACTACACATATACCAAACAGGCTGTAGCATCCAACTGCAGATTTGATAGAATTCAATAAAGCAGCAATTCTTTTTAATGGCATCATAAGATAGTAAGTAGTATATGAAATATATTTGCGCAAAATAAACCGGAATAAAATGCCTGACAAAAAAATAACCAGTTACCCTAAAGACAAAATCAACATATTATTTTTAGAAAATATAAGTGATGTAGCGGTTAATTATTTTAAATCATCCGGCTATGCTAATGTAAAAAAAATTAGTGGTGCCCTTAGCGAGGAGCAGTTAATAAAAGAGATAAAAAATGTTCACCTGTTGGGGATAAGGAGTAAAACCAAGATCACTCAAAATGTTTTACAAGCTGCCGAAAAGTTGCAGGCAATTGGATGTTTTTGTATTGGTGTAAACCAGGTAGACCTTAAAGCCGCCACCAAAAAAGGGATAGCAGTTTTTAATGCTCCCTATAGCAATACCCGTAGTGTGGCGGAGCTGGTTATTGGCACATCCATCATCCTTATTAGAAAAATACTGGATAAAAATAAAGCGGCACATGAGGGCATTTGGATGAAAGATGCCACTGGCAGTTATGAGTTAAGGGGCAAAACGCTGGGTATTATTGGCTATGGTAATATTGGCAGCCAACTAAGTGTACTGGCAGAAAGCCTGGGTATGAAAGTGATTTTTTATGATGCCGAAACAAAATTGCCCCTGGGTAATGCCGTATCTAAAAAAACATTGAAGGAGCTGGCCAGCCAGGCAGATATTATATCACTGCATGTGCCAGAGCTGCCCAGTACCAAAAACATGATTAATAAAACAACGCTTAAATACTTCAAACAAAACAGCATCCTCATCAATTTTGCCCGTGGCGAAGTGGTAGACCTGGATGCGTTGGCAAAGTCGCTGAATGATGGGCAATTAAGCGGAGCCGCAATAGATGTTTTTCCATGGGAGCCAGAAAAAAATGGCGATACATTTACCAGCCCCTTGCAAGGATTAAGCAATGTATTGCTTACCCCACATATTGGTGGCAGTACACAGGAGGCGCAAAATAATATTGGGGATGATGTAAGCGCTAAACTGTTTAACTACCTCGAAAAAGGTGTAAGCTTTGGCTCACATACTGTGCCAGCGCTTAGCCTGCCCCCGCAAGAGGGTACACACCGCATATTACACATCCATAATAATGTGCCGGGTGTATTAAGTGAGATAAACACCCAGTTATCTAAAAGTAAAATAAATATTTTGGGGCAGTACCTTAAAACCAATGATGCTATTGGATACGTAGTGCTGGATGTAGATACCAACCTGAGTAAAAAAGCCTTAGAGCTATTAAAGCAGGTAAAAGAAACGATAAAAGTTAGAATGCTGTATTAATAGCATGGCATACATCATAAAGATGCCGCCTGTGTTAAACAGGCGGCATTATTTTTTATACCAATAATTTGGGCTTTGCTTATAATACCAATATCCGTAAGGTATTTACTTTACTATCCGGCCCCGTAATTTCAAGCTGATACGTACCACTTATTAATTTAGATGCTGAAGTAATGGTTTGGGTAGAGCTGCCACCGGTATGCTTGATAAGATCTTTTGACAACTGTTTGCCATCGATATTTAAAATTCGGATGGTGTACACACCCGCCGGCATATTTTTCATTTGCAGCCCAATCATACCATCGGCCACTGGGTTAGGAAAAACTTTAAAGCCCGGTTTGGCAGCTGCAATACCTACATTTACAATACGGCTGTAAGCTGCTTTTCCATCCTTGCTAATGCTACGTATACGGTAAAAATTATCGCCATTTAGCAATTTAGTATCTAACCAATCATAAGTACCCTTGCCACCGCTATTGCCGGCCGTGGCTGCCATGGTAAATGCCTTGGTAAAGTTTCTGCCATCTGCAGATTCTTCGATTTCGTACCATGCCATATCAATTTCATTTTCTACCGACCATTCTACAAAAATGCCACCAGATTTTTCAACAGCCATTATATCGGTAAAGGTTACTGGTAATACCAGGGCTGGCTTAAACATTACCCTAAACCTGTCTGCTGCGGCAGATGCAGCCTCCGCATTTACAGTAAAATCAATATTGTTGGGCACGCCCATATTTAATGGCGACACATTGCGTAAATAACTATCTTCTACATAAGCTATCACGCCGGCATCAAAATTTTGCGGAGTAAGCTCCAGCCGGTAGGCCTGCTGTTTCATTTTTTTCATGTTGTAAAAAATGGTATCGGTGTCTTTTACCGGCTGGCGGGCTTCTACCACCAGCTGCAGGTTGTTGCGAAGTATGCCAAAGTTTTCTCCAAAATTGTTCATTTTGCCAGCATCATCGGCATCCACTGCATCAGCATATTTACTGGCAAATACCGCTACATTTCCATCTACTATTAATGGTTCGCCAGCAGCCATATTATACAAATTAGCCTTTACCCATGCCTTGGTAGTATTATTACCCAATGGCCTTGCTACTGTTTTGCTGCCGCTGGCTTTGCTGGTTTCTCTAAAAGTAAGCGATCCACCACCTGCGGTGCTTTTTACCATAAATGCCTGCCCCGATTCTATCTTGGTATTGGCTACACCCGGCGTATAACTACCCGATGCCGAAGATGGAATTGGCTCCCAAGGCGTGGGGGAGGAGGCGCTAAAAGTTACCCATGCTCCCAGGTTTTGGGCACCGGGCATTTTAGGATCCCATAGCCTGAACGAATTATCAATATTGGTTTTATCCAATGCCGTAAAATCGATGGCGGATGCATAGTTGTTGCCAATGGCAGCAAACTGCCCGGCAGTTGGTACCGATATTGCAGGCAAATCGCCTTGGTACAAACTTCCTTTTGATCTTAATAAAACGGTGGTTGGTGCATTATACGGCGATGGTGTTACCGATCTGTCGCCACGGCTAAACAACATATAAGCACTATTACCACCAGCAGTAGCTATTTGCCCAAATGTATTTAAATATCCATTCCATGTATTGGTGGCTGGCACATAACCCAGCAAAGAGTTTCCGGGTGTTTGATAGTCGAAACCATTGGCCGCAAAACTGGCAGAGCTGGAGGTAATGAGTGTACCAAAGCCTGTACCGGGATCAACAGCCGTAGCCTGGTTTTCTTGCCATGCTTGCTTGATGGTTTGGCCATAGGCAGGTGCAGCTAAAAAACGCCATGCCCTTACCGAAGGTAAAAAACGCTCTACGGTTACATCTCCACTAATGTATCCACCGGTTGCCCTTGCAGGTGCTACCCGGGCAGTACCATTGGCATTGGATTTTAATGTAAGATTACCGCCGGTAGTGAGTACCGCTGAATTATTAATAGCTAATGTACCTGCAGTATTGGGTGCTGTACCTGCTGTAATATCCAGTATGGTGCCTAAGCTGGCGGTAGCACTATTATTGAGTGTTAAATCTTTTAATACTTCGGTACCGGTTGCAAATTTTACACTGCCGGCGGTACCACCTAATGCTAGGTTTGAGGTAGCGGTACCTGCTAAAAACCCTGAGCCCGATATGGCGCCATTGATGGTGAGTGTATTGCCATTAATGTTAAGGATTGAGCTGCTGGTGCCGGTGATAAAATTGCCTGTTCCGGGTGTAGGATCAATGGTTAGATCTGACCCCAGCGCTACTGTTACCGCCCGGTTAATGGTAAATTGGCCAGTTGTATTACCCCCGGTTGCAAACCTTAATGTGCCTACCGTACCCAGCGTACCTGTAATAGACAAATTAGCATTTTTATCTGCATAAATACTACCCGTAGTACTGGCAAGACCAGAAAACGTAAGATCGTTGCCTGCCTGGGTAAGTATATTGGTAGTTAAATTAAGTGTATTGCTGGCTACAATATCCCTGTTAAGCGATACCGCCGCACCAATGGTTAAGTTGGCCATACTGGTAATGCTAGAAGGAAATGGCTCAGTAGTGGCTGCATTTAAAACATAACTAGCGGTTGGGCTATACGTTCTGGTGAGCTTGCTATCATTGGCAAGGATAGTGCCGGTTGTACCATCGGTGGCAAGGCCTTCAATAGCCGTATTGGGTGAAACTCCGGTATTGGAGGTAATTAAAGTAGCACCTGAATTTAGGGTAAAGGCGGCATTGGTAGCACCATTATCGTCTGTACCAATGGTAATATTTTTGGTGCCGGTGTTTAAGGATGCATTATTGGCAACAACCAGCGAAGTGCTGAAAGGCGCTATATCCGACCTTAATAACTCAAGGTTATGATTAAGGGTAACAGCGGTGGCATTGGTACCATCCCCTACTATAAAGTTTACAAAACCATTTTTATTGCTGGAGGTATTGCTGTATTGCTGGGTAGCTCCATTAAATAGTAAAGAGCCCGGTGCAGTACCAATTAAGGTGGTTAATTGACCGGCGCCACTGATATTTACATTACCGCCTACCCTTATCTGGCTGGGGCTGCCTGCATTAAAATCTACCAGGCTGGTAAGTGCTGAGCTGGCAGAGGTACCAGCAAGGGTAAGGTCGCCGGCTATAGTAATATACCTGTTTGCTGCACCATTATTTACGGTTAACTGGGCTGGCGCTGCATCGGTACCCCTAACAGTAAAATTGCCACTTAAGTTTAGGTCGCCATTGGTATTTCGGGTACCACTTTCCAGTACAATATTATTGTAATGGGTAGTGCCGGAGCTGGGCCGTAAAACTGGTATTGTACCACTAGCCGTATTGAAATTAACGGTACTACCTGCCACTACAAAACCATTAGAGCCCGTAAAAGACGCTACGGAAGGTACCGTAAAAGCGCCTCCTATAAACAAGGTATCTGTACCAGCGCCTGCTATGGTAATTACCCTTCCTGCATTGGTTACGGTTAATTCATCAAATTTCCAGGCCGGTGTATTGCTGGCTGTAATGGTTTTAAATGCAGGAATGGTTTGGTTACCTGTACCATTAAAATTAAACGTAAAATTATTGGCAAAGCTTTGTTTAAAATTGGTAGCGCTTACCGTAAATGTACCAGCAATGCTAACAGTGGCATTACTAAAAAAGCCTACGGTAGAGTTATTAAGGTTACCGGCAATTTCAAAATCATAGTAACTGTTACCGGTAATATTAAATGCCCCCATTGGTACGCTTGACCGGTCAAATACAAGTTTTGAGCCTGCCATTGTATTGGCACCTGTAGAAAATGAAAGCGATTTATATTTAACCACATGGGTAGCATCTGCAGATCCCTGGTTATCATAAGTACGGGGGCCATTGCCTGTGTTGGTTAAAGTACCATAGGTAAAACCCGGTATTGCCTGTGCACCAGCAGAGCTAAAATTAAAGGTATTGTAAGCATCAATGGTTGCTACATAATTGGTAGCAGTTATTATAAAATTATTAGCCAAATTAATGGTATTATTAGATACCCCATTACCCAGGCGTATGGTTCGGCCACCCCGGTTGCCGGCAAACGTAAGATTGTAATAATTAGTAGCAGCTACCCGCTGTATGGCGGCAGTACCAGCCTCATATACCACGGTGCTGCTGTTGGTGGTAAAATCTGGTGCAGCACCACTAATGCTTAAATCGCCGGTAATGGTTACACTACTGGGAAATATTTTATTGGCTGCGCCAGATATACCCAAATTGCCATAATAGGGCGATGGGATATTAATAATGTTTTGCGCCGCATTGGAGCTGGCATAAATAAAGGTGCTGGTATTGGCAAAATTGGTGGTGCCACTAAAAGTTACGGCATCGTACACCGATAAACTGGCAGTGCCCGTCATGGTTAAGCTGGCACCTGCACCCAATGTTAATTGATATACACTTACAGCTGTACCTGTAGGGATATTAGGCATATTGGGGGCGCCGCTGTTAATAATGGCTACTTCTGTTGGTGCACTGGGATAACCCACCCCTCCTGTCCAGTTGCTGGTGGTAGTCCAGTTGCTATTGGTGGTACCACTCCAGGTAAAGGTTACAATTTGTAATACATTGGTATTATCACTGCCTATATAAAACGTACCATTATTTACATCCGCTATCAATAATCCTGATTTACCCACCAATGGTGCATCGTTGGAACCACTGGAAGGTATTAGTAACCCAAAAGCGCTGGTGCCGTTTATCAAACGCAGGGTAGATACATTATCTACCGAGCCGATATTATTGCCCTGGGCATTCATAGAAATGGTGGTACCACCAGACCCTAAATCAAAAGTGCCGGTGTTTACCTTCCAATCAGAGTTGGTACGTTTATCTATCACAACCCCATTATCGGTATAAGTGGGTGCTACCACGGAGGCATTTACCGCCGCTGTATGCGATACAGATATATACCCTGCTGTGCCGCCTGTAAGGTTAGCTCCTGAAAAGTAAACATACACAGCCCTGTTGTTGTTACCGCTACCAAAGGGAAACATAGCGTTTACCGAAGTGCCGGTTGGTAAGCCGCTTACAGGATAATTTCTGCTTAAAGTACCACTGGTAATAAAACCACCCGTATAAGATAGTTGTGCCGCCAGCGAGGTATTACTAAGGGTAAGTGTGTTGCTGCCAAGGTTTAATCCACCCGACAAAAGCGTAAGTGTACCCGGCACCGTTCTGTTAAAGCTTGCCGGAAAAGCTACCGATGTATTGGAGTTAATGGTAAGATTATAGGGTGCATTTGCCGTTGGAAACTCAACCGATGAGGCTGTTTGTGCCGTACTGCCTGCATACAGCAATGTAAAATTATTAGCCCCGGCTCCTGTACCAGAATATTGAATAGTGCCGGCTCCTGTAAAATTGCCACTGTTGGTACATGTGGCCGCAGCGCTGCTGCCGTTATTAATTACTTTTAAAGTACCCGTAACAGATACGCCAGAAGGATCGGTATTGGTATTAATGATATTGCAACGGCCACCCATGGTACTTCCAATGCCCCAGCCTCCGTTTACATTTACAATTTGAGCATTAGTGCCCGAAAATTGCACTGTCATTACAGAAGCAGTATTCGTAGAGGTAGATGTCCAG
Source organism: Bacteroidota bacterium (assembly GCA_039796475.1). GTDB lineage: Bacteria > Bacteroidota > Bacteroidia > Chitinophagales > Chitinophagaceae > Ferruginibacter. Next base: position 21,876 of record JBDKJT010000015.1, read on the forward strand.
GAGGTATTGCCAGCCGCTTTAGTAACTGCAGCCTGCAAGTTAAGAGTGGCTGAACCACTGCCGCCCAATGCTACAAAATCTATAGTGGTGGTAGGTGTAGCTGCACTTTGGGTAAACGAACCCTTAACCGTTAAAGTAGTACTACCGGTGGATGATTGCAAAACGATATTACCCCCTGTTTGTACATAGGTACCGGCACTAATGGTGGTAACGCCTGTACCGCCAAAGCGAACAGATGATGCATTGGTACTGGTAATGGTAAGTGCACCATTTATAGTTAAGGTAGTGCCAGATAAATCAAACGTGATAT
>JBDKJT010000016.1:0-4112 GCA_039796475.1 Bacteroidota bacterium
GGTATACAAAACGGTGGCGGGTACCGATAAACCCATCATTACTGTTGGCGACAGATGGGCTACTTTTCAAACAGAAAATTTTGGAGCTACCTCACAACCACAGTATGCTATAATTACTGCCGATGAGCAACTCTTAACCAAAACAAAATTTTATACCCCCGATCCGGCAGAGTTTAAACAATGGCTGCAATGTGGGCTGGATGCCTATGAAAAAACCAAAAAGAAGTAAAAGGCAGTCGATTATTATTTGGCAAGCCATTTTTTATAAAATTGCTTACATTTAAGTACTAAAACAAGGCTATGCTACTTGAATTAATTATAGTTTTCCTTAACCAGGTATTTAAAAATGCCATCCGCCATAAGCGCCGGGCTTTTTAATAGTAACGGTTTGCATGCAGCATCTATTGGTAAATTATATTGCTTGCTATTAGCTTAAAATAAAAATAAAACCCTCCAGATGGAGGGTTTAGTGTTATAAAGGGGTTACAGTGTTGTAATCTTTTTTGTAAATAGGGTAGAGTTATGCTTATAATGCTATTTGTTTTTCGGTCATCATTTTACGCATATTAATCAGTCCATAGCGCATGCGGCCTAAAGCTGTATTAATGCTGCATTTGGTTAATTCTGCAATTTCTTTAAAGCTAAGATCGGCGTAGTGGCGCAGGATGATTACTTCCCGTTGGTCTGCAGGCAGCATGTCAATCATTTTGCGGATACGGTCGTGGCTTTGCGCCTGCATCATTTTGTGTTCAGCACCGGGTTCGCTAAAGTTTAGCACTTCAAAAATGTCACGGTCGTCGCTAGTTTTGATGCTTGGGCTGCGTTTTACTTTTCTAAAATGATCTACACACATATTATGTGCAATCCGGAGCGCCCAGGGTAAAAATTTACCTTCTTCTGTATAACGGCCACCTCTTAAAGTGTCGATGATACGGATGAATACATCCTGGAAAAGATCCTCAGCCAAATACTTATCTTTTACCAACAGGTAAATAGAAGTGTAGATCTTGTCTTTGTAACGGCTGATAAGCGTGGAAAGAGCATCGGCATTACCATCAATGTACTGGTGAACCAATTGCTGATCGGTAAGGTTGGTCAGGCATTTCATAACTTTACGGTTTTTGGTTTTAAGATAGATTTGGATAAATGCCAATAAAAGATTTGGAGCTTATAAAGTGGCGGAGACTTAGATGAGAAGGCTTCCGGCTTTTCACTGTAATCAGATATTGGTGGATTAAAAGTAGAGGGAAATATTGCGTTCGCCAATTTATTTTAACAGTTTTTTGGGCCCAAAACACAAATCGGGCAAAAGTACTTTTGGCGCTTCTGAAATTACTATTTGGGGTATATCGTAAACTTACGAAGGGTATTTTCTTTTTATTTTACAAACAAGCAAGTGTTTATTTTTGTAGTTCTACTATGGCAACAAAATCATCCGCAATAACAGCAGCCTCCGCCAATGATATCATTACAGATGGTATATATATTAAAGGTGCAAGCGTACATAATTTAAAGAATGTAACGGTTACGATACCACGTAATAAGCTGGTAGTGGTAACTGGTGTGTCCGGTTCTGGTAAATCATCGCTTACCATCGATACACTTTTTGCAGAAGGCCAGCGCCGCTATGCCGAAAGCCTCAGTGCTTATGCCCGGCAGTTTATGCAGCGGATGAACAAACCCGATGTTGATTACATTAAAGGCCTGTGTCCTGCTATTGCTATCGAACAAAAAGTAGTTACCCGTACACCCCGTAGTACTGTAGGTAGTATGACAGAGCTGTATGATTATCTTAAACTATTGTTTGCAAGAATTGGCAAAACCATTTCGCCTGTAAGTGGCCGGCAGGTTAAAAAGGATGATGTATCTGATGTAGTATTTACCATTAAGCACCTGGCAGAGGGCGATAAGGTTTTAATAGTGGTGCCCTTTAAGCAGCACGCTAAAAGAAACACCCGGGAGGAGCTAAACATCTTACTTCAAAAAGGCTTTTCAAGAGTAGCTGCACCAGCTGCCAATGGCAGCTTACAGCCTTACCGGATAGAGGAGATGCTTGAAATGCCCCCTGCCCAATACCCGGCTAAATTATTTTTGCTGGTAGACAGGTTGCTGGTAAAACAATTTGATGAAGAAGATATGCACCGCATTGCCGACTCTGTTACCACCGCCTTTTATGAAGGCGAAGGCGAAATGATGCTGGAAATAAATGGTGGTAAGCTGCTGCACTATAGCAATAAGTTTGAGCTGGATGGAATACAGTTTGAAGAACCCGTACCTAACTTATTCTCTTTTAATAATCCATTTGGCGCCTGCCCTACTTGCGAGGGTTTTTCGCAGGTATTGGGTATTGATGCCGACCTGGTTATTCCTAATAAGCAATTAAGCTTGTACGAAGGGGCTGTAGCCCCGTGGAAAGGGGAAAAACTGGGTTGGTGGCGTGACCAGTTTATTAGGGGTGCAAAAAATTTTGGTTTCCCGGTGCACAAGCCAATTATTGATTTAACCGATGAGCAGCTAAATCAATTGTGGCAGGGCAGCACAGGTACATCCGGTATCAACGATTTTTTTAAGGAGGTGGAGCAAAATTTATACAAAGTACAATACCGGGTACTATTAAGCCGCTACCGGGGGCGTACCAACTGCCCCGATTGTAAAGGGTACCGCTTAAGGCCAGAGGCATTGTATGTAAAAGTAGGTAATGAGCATATTGGTACTTTGTGCGAAATGCCGGTAAAGTATTTGCAAGCCTGGTTTGATGAGCTAAAGCTAACGGCTCATGAAGCAGTGATTGCCAAACGAATTTTGCTGGAAATTAATCACCGTATAAAAACGCTGATGGATGTAGGCTTGGGATACCTTACACTTAACCGCCTGGCCAATTCGCTGAGCGGGGGCGAAAGCCAGCGTATACAATTAACCCGTAGCCTGGGTAGTAACCTTACCAACTCATTGTATATTTTAGATGAGCCCTCCATTGGCCTGCATAGCCGGGATACCGAGCGGCTGATAAAAGTATTAAAAGAGTTGAGAGACCTTGGTAATACGGTAGTGGTAGTAGAGCATGATGAAATGATGATGAAACAAGCGGATTATATTATTGATATGGGTCCGCTGGCCAGCCACCTTGGTGGCGAAGTGGTGGCAACGGGCAATTTTGATGCACTCATTAAAGATAACAATAGCCTTACTGGTAAATATTTGGGGGGTAAATTAAGCATTACGCCACCTGATAACCTGCGCAAATGGAAGCAAAGCATTACAATAGAAGGTGCCCGGCAAAACAATCTTAAAAACATCACCGTACAATTTCCTTTGGGGGTGCTGTGTGTGGTAAGTGGGGTAAGTGGCAGTGGAAAAACAACGCTGGTAAAACAAATACTATATCCTGCGCTGATGAAGCTAAAAGGCGATGCTACCGATAAAGCAGGCATTCATAAAAAAATTACCGGCGATGTGGAGGCAATTACCCAGGTAGAAATGGTAGATCAAAATCCAATTGGTAAATCATCCCGAAGCAACCCCGTTACCTATATTAAAGCTTACGACGAAATACGGGAGTTGTTTAGCAAGCAGCCCTTAAGCAAATTGCGTGGCTTTGCACCCAAGCATTTTTCGTTTAATGTGGAGGGAGGCCGTTGCGATGCTTGTAATGGCGAGGGTGAACAAATTGTAGAGATGCAGTTTTTAGCAGATGTGCACTTAACCTGTGAAGTGTGTGGCGGCAAAAAGTTTAAAGAAGAAGTGCTGGATGTAACCTACAAAGGCAAAAATATTTATGCAATACTCGAAATGGGTGTAGATGAAGCTATTGAATTTTTTGCCACTCCCGAAAATGGCAAACCAGATAAAGATGGGCTGGATGTAGCCCAAAAAATACAGCCTTTGAGTGATGTAGGGCTTGGCTATGTAAAACTCGGCCAGGCAAGCAATACTTTATCTGGCGGAGAGGCACAGCGGGTAAAATTGGCCTCGTTTTTAGGCAAGGGAAAAAGCCAGGATAAAATATTATTTATTTTTGACGAGCCCACTACCGGCCTGCATTTTCATGATATAAAAAAATTACTCGGCTCGTTTAATGCATTGATAGAGCAGGGGCATACCATTTTAGTAAT
>JBDKJT010000017.1:0-4527 GCA_039796475.1 Bacteroidota bacterium
TTGATCGGCAAAAGGTGCTTCGTCACCATCTGCCTGTACACTATACTCAAATGAAAAAGCCTGGTTTTCCAAGCTTACCCAGCTGGTACTTATAACAATCTCTTTTTTACTTTTGCCGGCCTCCAGTTTAAAGATGCCAGATACTGGGCGTTGGCCATTTTCGTACACGCCTTTTTCGGGAAATAACTGCCACGATCCGGTAAAATTATATGCTTGTATCATTGTGTATATACTAGTTTGCTACCAACAAAAACAACTGGTATTTGTTTTGTGCTATTGTGCAAAAATAATGCTGCTGGCAATAGCGCACTACCAGTTGCAGGTATACAGGCAACAAAAGGCTTTTGGGGATTGTCTTTTTTTAAAACAATATTGCTTGCTGCTTACATCGTTATTGTAAAGTGCTTTTGCGGCTTTGTATTTACCCTTTTTGTGTTGTTGTATTCAATATCTTTAAATCGTTTAAATAATCTGTGGCATGCTAAAATGGTGGTCGGGTAAAATGCTGTGTTTGCTGGTACTTTGTGCCTTTGGCAACACTTTGCATGCCCAGCAACCAACAGCCCCTGCCGACACCTTTTTTTTGGTTAAGAAAAAAGGATTGCTTGGCCAGTTGGGAAAAAGCATCAGCACTTATGCCGACGAAACAGAGCCTGCCATCAAGGTAAATCCGTACCTGCCTTACCAGGGAAAGATAATCAGGCGGGTAAGGGTGCTGCGCCTTGGTTTTGAAAGAAGCATCAACGATACCACCCGGTACGATATTAGTTTTGGTACCATCCTTACCAATGGCTTTCATAAAAAAACCACCGAAAGGGTTATCCGTAACAATCTTTTTTTTAATGTGGGAGATACCTTACAACCCTATTTGCTGGCAGACAACGAACGGCATTTTAGGGAGCAACCCTTTATACAGGATGCCATGATAGTGGTAGAAAATGAGCGGCCCTACAGCGATTCGCTGGATATTTTAGTATTGGTAAAAGATGTTTTTTCTTTAGGCGGCTCTGCAGATATTAGCAATATAAAAAGGTTTAGGCTAGAGGTGAAGGATGAAAATTTCCGGGGCTCGGGCTCCAGGCTTTCGTTTAGTACTTTTTACGACCGGGAGCGTACACCCCGGTGGGGTTATGGGGTTGATTTTATCAAAAGAAATTTGTACGGTTCGTTTGTAAACTGGACAGCCGGTTTTAAAACCTATAATAGTGCACTTACCAGCGGTAAACGGGAAGAAACAGTGTATTATACCAGTTTTGATAAGCCACTGGTAACGCCTTACCTGCGATGGATTGGGGGAGCCGATTTTTCATTTAATCAAACCAATAACAACTACAGCACCGATTCATTTTACAAGTACCACACCCAATACACCTATTACCGGGTAGATAGCTGGGTGGGGTATAATTTTGGCCGTGGTTTGTTGTGGAATAAAAATGCTCCCTCCCGGGTACGTAGGTTTGGGGCTATCCGTGGATTTTATCAACGATTTGATCAATTGCCCGGCAGGGTAAAAGATACCTTTGATTACCGCTATAGCAACATCAATGGCTTTTTGGCATCGTACATCATTTTTAAACAAAACTTTATTCGTACCAATTTTATTTACGGCTTTGGCCGTACAGAGGATGTGCCCGAAGGGTTTAATATCTCTGCCATTAGTGGTTGGATAAGCAAAAAAGACAGCATCAGTAATGCCGTACGCTCCCGGCCGTATTATGGTATTGATGCTACTATGAGCCGATTTAATAAACGAGGCTTTTTTAGCAATTTTACTTTTAGGTTAGGAGGGTTTACCCATAAAGGACGGTGGGAAGACCTTGACATTCTTTTTAATGTAGATCACTTTACCCGCCGGCGTATCATCAGCCCACAATGGTTTTTCAGGCAATTTGTAAGCGCAGGATTTACCAGGCAATTTTACCCGGTATTAAATCCTCCACTTAATTTAAACAGCATTTTTGGGCTACCTTATTTTAACGATGCTTTATTGCCCGCAGATATGAGGGCAACGGTAAGAACAGAGTCTGTTTTTTACCACATGCGTAAATTTTGGGGCTTTAGAATTGCCCCCTTTATATTTGGCGATATATGCCTCATAAAACCAACCCTGCAAGAAACCAGTAAAAGCCAGCTGTACGGTGCGTTGGGGGCAGGTATTCGTACCCGTAACGAAAACCTGATTTTTGGTACCATAGAACTAAGGGGCTTTTACTTTCCACGTACGGTAAGGGGTATGAGTAACTTTCAGGTGGAGTTGGGTACCAATATCCGGTTTAAATACAACAGCACTTTTATACGAAAGCCTGATTTTGTAAACGCCAACTAGGCAAATAATTTTTTAGGAAAAAAGTGTTGGATAAGAAAAATACCTTTACTTTGGCATGCAAAAAAAATGTTCCCCTGTAGAAACAGAGGAACTCTAACGATTGCTTGCCATATGAAAAACTCTTAAGCTATATAAAATAACGATTGTATATTTATCTGCACCAGTTGCAGTCTTTTATTTGAACGATTGCCCGCCATTTTTTAACGATTGCTTGCTATTGAAAAGCCTTACTCAATCATTCTTTAACAAAAGTAATATGAGTAAGGTTTATTTTTTAATCAATTTACCAGGGGTTTCATTATGTTTAAAACCAGTTTTTAAAATACTAAGCCTTGCTGGTACTGGTTTATAGCCAAAAATATTAATGATGCCCAGTCGATTTTCAGATACATTATTTCAATTAATTCATTCACTGGAGAAGGCAGAAAAGCGAAACTTTAAGTTGTATGTAAAAAGAAGCTCCTCCAAAGAAGACCTTAAAATCATAGAATTATTTGATGCACTTGATAAGCTGCATGAATATGATGAAGCGCTTTTGCTAAAAAAACTCAGCTCTATCCAAAAACCACAACTTGCCAACGCCAAAGTACACCTCTACAAACAACTGTTATCAAGCCTGCGGATGCTAAAAAGCACCGACAGTATAGATATGCAGCTGAATGAACAACTGGATTTTGCCCGAATATTATACAACAAGGGGCTGTACCAGCAAAGCTTAAAAATTTTAGAAAAATTAAAAGAAACAGCCCGGGAGCATTACAAATACAATTTTCTTACGCAAGTAATATCGTGGGAGAAAAAGATAGAAACACTGCACATTACCCGAAGTATGCAAGATAAAGGCGGGCAGTTGGCTAGTGAAGCAATTGAGGTAAACACCCGGGTAGATATGGTGGCCCGGATGAGTAACCTTGCTTTGCAGTTGTACGGCTTTTATATTAAAAATGGCCATGCCCGTAATGAAAAAGAGGAGGGGGTGGTAAAGCAGTTTTTTAATGACAATATACCCGGTAATGCATACGAACAAACTGGCTTTTACGAAAGATTGTATTTGTACCAGAGTTATTGCTGGTATGCCTTTATAAGGCAAGATTTTTTGATGTATTATCGCTACGCAAAAAAATGGGCAGAGATATTTGAAGAGCAGCCACTGATGATAAAGGTAGAAACCGGGTATTACATAAAGGGCATGCACAACTTACTAAATGCTCATTTTGACCTGCGTAACTTTCAGGCTTACGAAATTGTGCTGGATAAATTTATCGCATTTTCCCAAACCCCCATTGCAAACCGGCACGATAATCACCGGGTACAAACATTTGTGTACATACACAGCGCTATGCTTAACCAGCATTTTATGCTCGGCACCTTTAAAGAAGGGCTAAAACTAGTACCTGCTTTAGAAGAAAAATTACAGGAATACGCCTTGTACCTGGATATACACCGCATAATGGTGTTTAACTACAAAATAGCTACCCTGTATTTTGGCAACGGCAATTATGATATTGCCATCGATTACCTGCAAAATATAATGAACGATAATGTAGATCTCCGGTACGATTTGCAGTGCTATGCCCGCTTGATGCACCTGATGGCGCATTACGAACTCGGCAATTTTGAAATCATTGATTCATTGGTAAAATCTGTTTACCGCTTTATGGCAAAAATGGAAAACCTTACAGTGGTGGAAGAAGAAATGTTTAAATTTTTGCGTACCTCTATAAGTTTGCCCCGTACAAAATTACGAACAGAATTAAAGGCTTTTTTAGAACGAATTAAGGGCTTTGAGAAAGACCGTTTTCAAACAAGGTCTTTTGCTTACCTGGACATTATCTCCTGGGTAGAAAGCAAAGTGTACGAAAAACCATTGAGTAAGGTAATTGCAGATAAGCACCATTTAAGAAAAATTCGCAATTACAAGTCAACTGCTTTATAATTTTGGTTTTGTTAATCAATGGCTTATACACTTGATTATTTTTTCGTCTATATAATGGAATACCGGCGCATTTTTTTTAATAAAAAATCTACGCCAGTATTTTTTTTTACGGTTTTTTAATGGTTATCTTTAAATACTAATACCCTTCATCTCATCCTGCGAAAACCGCTACGCCACTTTCCTTTAAAAAATTCAGCCCCGGGTAAACGCCTCTTTAATCGAAATTTTTTTTATGCTAAGTTTTTGCTTACCCGTGCAAGTACGC
>JBDKJT010000018.1:0-17656 GCA_039796475.1 Bacteroidota bacterium
TAGCAACACTGTAACCCAATTGTGGCGAAGCACCTAATACCGTAACTCCATTAAAAAAAGACATATTGATACTGCCGCCACTAAACATCATTTCTTTTTTAAAACCTCCACCACTATTATCCGTTTCATCACTTTGAGCAAATACCGCTGCATTCATAACTACCAACAGTGCCGTCATTAAAATACCTTTCATCTTTTTTGTTTTTCTGGTGTGTAAATGTTTTAACAGGCTTGTATCTAAAGCGCAAGTTTAGTAGCTTATAATGTACTACCCTTGCACAATAGCCGCATTTGGTAAAAGTCGTACAAAATGCTGACTCCAAAAAAAATGCACTTAAATACCTTTATCAAAACTGTTAATTTTTATGGCGGCTGGTAAATTGCGTAAGTAGCATTTGATAAAAGAGCGACTGGCAGGCCGGCGATTTTTTGTACAAAACAATTGATACGTTATTATCGGCAGCCATGTAAATAAAAAAAAAAGCCATACATCCGTTAAGTTTTACCATTTACTAATTATGCTACGTTATTGCAGCTGCGGTGCCTGATATTTGCGTACCATGATTAACAAAAACATCCAGTTGCAAACAGCGCTATTAATGGCCATTATACTTGCCATTGCCTGTATTGCAGTTTTATATAGCCAGCATATTATACAATACTACCCCACGGCCAGGCAATGGCATTGGGTAAATGTATATTGGCTGTTGCCAGCTATACCTTTTTTATTACTGCAACGTAAGGCCGGGCTTATTGGCCCATTTGATAGCATTACCGATACCAGCAAACGATATGGGCTTCCGCTGTTTACTGGTTTTATTTTTGGCTTGCTCGATTTAATTGTATTAAAATTTTTGCAACATCCCGAGCCCTATCAAAGGCTGCCGGCATTTTTACAACCTTTTCCCTACTCCATTTTTTTGTACAGCGCAGGTGCTTTTGAAGTAGAGATCTATTATCGCCTTATACCCATTACCGCTGCTATGCTATTGGGGCGCTGGTTGCTAAACGGTAAATATGCCATGCAAATTTTTTGGGCGATTGCCATCCTCACTTCTTTAAGAGAGCCGATTGAACAATTACCCAGTCAAAATATTTGGTTTATCATTTACTCATTTGTTAGCGGCTTTGCCATGAATTTTTTTCAGGCCTACTATTACAAAGAAGCAGGGTTTGCCGCAGCCATCAGTACAAGGCTGGGGCACTACCTTGTATGGCATATTTTACTGGGCATATTTGTGCAGTATGTAGAGTTGGGCGGAAAATAATACACTGGTTAAAACCGTGGGCATACCACTTGCCGGGCGCTGCCATTTGATTGGTTGTAAAAACCTTGTTTGATAAGGTTGAACTCCTGTGCTCCTTGCATGTTATTAAAATTGCCCAGTGCAGATGTGGTGGCATCGTAACTAAACGTAAAACGTATCTTCTTAATCTCAAACCCCACCATTGGTATCAATGCATCTCCATTGCGGTAATAAAGGCCCGCTATTAATTGCTTATCACCATCGCCAGACAAATTATAATTTGCATTTAACCCCAGCATAAAAGCAGCCGATTGGGCCTGTGTGGTAAAATAGGCGTTGGGGTTTAGTATTACCCGGTCGTTTAATTTATACAAAGCATTTACAAAACCAATATGCCGCATGGAGATACGGCTGCTATCGGATGTTTCGGAAAAAAAAGTTTCCCTTGGCCGGTTTACGTGATGGATTGAGTAGCCCCCGTTGATATACAAATCGTCGGTAGGAAAATAGGCGTAATTTACCCCTACCTGCATATCAAAATAGCTTACACTGTTATTGGCAAATACAACCCCCGTACCAAGGCTGGGATCAAAAAAAACGCCATTGAACTGATCAGGAAAAGTAAGTTTACTGGGGTCTATCCTTTTATTTACCCAACCTAAATTAAACCCTGCACTCAGCAAGCTATTGTACCCCAGCATTTGGTGGTATGCCAGCGAGCCATATATTTTAGTGGATTGCAAACTGCCACTGCCTGCCTTATCGCTTAATACCACGGCCCCTAAGCCCAGCCATCCATTATCAAACCGGTTTCTAAAAGCCTGCCCATCGGCAAATATGCTTAATGTTTGATAAGGTGCAGCCAGTATAGACGACCATTGGTTTCTAAAATGTGCCCCCAGCCGATAATCTACATCGGGCATAAAACCTGTATTGGCAGGGTTAGTGGTGAGGGGCGAATTAAAAAATTGCGAAAAATGTAAATCCTGCGCTTGTGCGCCACCCAACAACTGTAAGCCTATTGCAATTGTTACAACTATTTTGCTACCGTACCCCATAAAACGTTATTTAATATGTTTACAATTGGGTCAACTGTTCTTCATCAAGCAGTAATTTGTACCTATGTACACCTTACCGCAGCAACGAAATATCGCCTGTTTTACGTAATTTTTTTCCATCGGTAAACTCTACATCCAATGTGTAGGTGTACACATCCATGGGCTGTACCACACCTTTGTAAGTGCCATCCCATCCTGTTTTGGTGCTACTGGTTTCAAAAAGCAATTGCCCCCAGCGATTATATATTTTCCAAACCATTTTGCCAATGCCAAAACCTTGTACCTGTATTACACTATTGGCTCCAAAGCGGCCGGGTGTAAAGGCTGTGGGCACATCCAGCAATGGTTGTATACGGGCTTCCACCGGTTTGCAAATGGTATCGGTGCAGCCGGCAGCATTAACAGCCACCATACATACATTAAAAGTATTGCTGGCATTAAACAGGTGACTTGGGTTTACAAGTGCTGATGTTTCGCCATCCCCAAAATCCCAGCTATAGGTATTGGCGCCTATGGCCTGGTTGATGAAATTAATTGGTTTATTTAGATCGCCTGGTTTGGGGAAAAAATCAAAATCGGCAGTTGGCACCGCAAATACGGTGATGTTAAATGTAGCCTGGTCTTGCTTATTACAAGTAGACGTATCAATGGCTATTAACCTTACAGTATAAGTACCCGTATTAGGATACAAGTGGGTAGGGTTAACATCGGTACTGCTGGTGCCATCGCCAAAATTCCATACAAAATCAGTACCGCCTAAGGAGGTGTTGTTAAACACAGCCGTGTAAGGCTGGCATCCTTTGTCAGGGGTATTAAACTGTGCGGCTACATTTACGGCTAAGCGTACCTGTTTGATGGCGCTATCGGGTGCATTACAAAAAGTGGTATCATCTGCTATCAACGTAACTGTGTAGGTACCGGGCGATGCATAGGTATGTGTTACCGAATTGATACCTGCCCGTTGGGGAGTGGTGCCATCACCAAAGTCCCACAAAAAGCTATTGGGCTTATATACCGGTATTACTGCCGTGGTGGTGTTATCAAACTGAAAAGTAAGGCTTTCGCATCCACCCGTTTTAGTGGCATTAAAGTTGGGCGTAATTTCGTTATTACCCACCCTTACATTGATGTAAGCCGTATCGGCAATATTACAAGTGGTAGAGTCGATAGATACCAGCATTAACCGAAAAGTGCCCACACTGCTATAGGTATGAGTAACAGAATTTACAGGTGCTACAGTAGTATCGGGCCGGGTACCATCACCATAATGCCAGATGTAGCGCTTTCCCTTGGCCAGTGTATCGGTAAACCGTACATCCAGCGGCACACAACCTACCGTATCTACCGTACCGTTGATAGTGGCTTTTACACTGGCGCCTACCCCACCAAAATTCATTTCTATTTTTACAGCTGCCTGGTTGCAATTTACCGATTGGTTATTGGGCGACCATACCCCCGGCGATGTGGGGAAAAACACCCCCGGTGTGTTGCCACAATTGGCACACATGGCCTGGTAAATAATGCCGTTATCATCAAAGCGGCTGGTGCCGCCATCTACATGGTCATCAAAGCCGCCCGTTTGGCCAAAAAAGCTACCAAACAATTGGCTAACGGCATTTTTTTCTAATACAAAAAAGAAAAAGTCTTTTCGGTCGGTAGTGCTTTGTATGGCATCGTTGGTTACCAATACCTCCATGCCGCCTGTACCAGCACAAGGGTAACCCCTTTCGTTATTAAACGATCCGCCCCAACCCGATACATACACATTTTGGCACCTGTCTACCAAAAAGGCAATAGGCGAAATATTGGGTATAGATGAGTTGGTACCAAACATGGTGCTGTACTCGTAAGCCGATAAATCAGGCTTTAGTTTTCCGATAAATTGTTTGGCGCCGGGGTTATTAAAACTGGCGTTAAGGGCCTGCCAATTACCAGTGGTGGTACCCATAATGTAAGGAAAGCCAAATTTGTCGAATTGTATGCCATACACTAGGTCGTTACCATCTACGCCGGGGTTATTATCGTTGGTGCCAATATAGGTGGTTTTTACAATGGCCGATCCGTCGGGCCGGATGATGGTTACAAACCCATCTGTTAATCCACCCTCGTACCCCGGACTTAATACGCCAGCCTTATCGCCGGGCAAATCGGTGCTGGTGGTGCCACCGGCCACATATATATTACCATCGCTGGGATTGATGGATAGTACAAAACAAGCATCGTTGCCATTGCCGCCAAAGTAAGTGCTAAAGAGTACGGTGTTAAGGTCGGCCGTAAATTTTAAAATTGCTCCATCTTGTTTAATATCTACGCCGCTGCCGGCAAAGCTGGTTTGTATATTGCTATTGCGAATAGGAAAATTGGCCGATTGGGTACAAGCGGCCATATAAATATTGCCTGCACCATCCACAATTACTTCGCTACGGGCATCATCGCCATAATTTCGCCGGGTATCGTAAGCCCCCTGAAAAGAGCCAAATACCGCTATATATTTAGGCTTGATGTTTACTCCATCATCTTCGGCACCACCAATTTTTACCGAGCCTACCAAGGCGGTACCATTGGCATTTAACTTGGTTACCACAATATCGTACTTGCCACCAGTACCTACCTGAGCCGTTTTTACCGGGTAATTGGATGAGTTAGACCTGCCACCGATTACGAGGTTGCCCTGGCCATCAACAATCAGGCTATGCGGCTGTTCGTTACCGGCACCACCCAGGTAAGTGGCGTATACCCTGTTTACACCATCTGCCGAAAATTTAATAATGGTCATATCATAAGGGCCATTATTATCCTCGTTAGACCCGCCATTAAAATTTTGGCTAAAGGCCCCTGGCGAAGTAGGAAATCCTTCACCAAAAGTGATGCCGCCGGCAAAAAATGTTCCATCAGGCCCGGGGGTGGCTGTATAACCCCAGTTATCTTTGGTGCTGCCTGTAAAGGTGCAAAAGATAAGGGTGGGGTCTATCACTACGGTAGCAGAAGGATTATAGCCTTTTACTTTAAATCTTACAATATTTTTACCCTCCAGCACATACTTGCAATCCAGCGTTTCTCTGCCGGCGGGCTGCACCTGGTAGGTGTAAGGGTATAGCTCTTTTAGTTCTCCTACAGATGTGGGGATAATCAGCTCCTTATTACGAATGCTTAACTGATCAATGCCATCGTACTGCAATGCGATATCATCTATATTTCCACCGGGGTATACAATAATATCGTACTTAAGGGTACCTCTGTCGGTATAATAACGAACATCAATATTGGGATAAATATTTTGATAGGTTACACCCTGGTAAATTTTACAATCCGACTGCCAGCGGGCAGGATCGTTGCCAATAAAATAGTTGTTGTAGGTGGGCAGCATTTTATCGGGCATGGGCTGAGCCTTGGGCGATGCACCCAAAAATTTTACTTTGTACGCATGCGACCGAACGGTTACTGCCTGCTGCACTGGCGCCGGATTAGAAGCCCTTGCCTGGGTAGCATCCATGCTGGTAGTTGAGCCAGAGCCTGCATGCCCATGCATTACATCAGACAGTTGCTCCAAATCTTTTTCGTTGTGCAGCAAAACCGTAAAACCATTGCGCTCTAAAAAAAATACCCCATTGCGTATGTCGGTACGATAATCTACTTTTTCATGCCACTGGCCTTTATTTTGGATAAACTGTAATTGAGCATGCGTACGGCTAAACAAAAAACAAAGCAGGGTGGTTAAAAGCAAGGCTGGTATCGTGGCAATCGTTTTCACCTGTTATAATTTTATACAATTTAAGCAATTCTGTTTAAAAGGCCGGGCTGTTATTCAGTAACAAAACAAATGCATTTTGGTTAAAATAAACTACGATATTTTACTCCAAATTGTTTTACCATGCTGGCCAGAAAGGTAGTTTTTTACAGGCAAATTTTCGGCCATTGTAACATCAGGATCTATTTCCAGCAGGTCGTTTACCAGGTTTTTACACACTTCCAGCATCACTTTATCCTGCACAATACTGGCTAGTTTAAAATTAACCAGGCCGCTTTGCCGGGTACCTCCAATGTCGCCCGGGCCACGTATTTCAAGGTCTTTTTCTGCTATCTTAAACCCGTCGTTGGTGGCACACATTATATGGAGCCTTTCACGGGCATCTTTGCTTACTTTAGGGCCTGTTAATAATATGCAAAAACTCTTTTCGCTACCCCTGCCCACCCTGCCACGCAACTGGTGCAGCTGCGATAACCCAAATTTTTCGGCACTTTCAATTACCATTAAAGAGGCGTTGGGTACATTTACGCCCACTTCAATAACGGTGGTGCTTACCATAATTTGCGTATCGTTGGTTACAAACCGCTGCATATTGGTTTCTTTTTGTTCAGGGGTTTGCCGCCCGTGTACCATACTTATCCAGTACCTGGGTTCCGGAAAAAAAGATTTTACTTCCTCGTAGCCTTTTTGCAGGTTTTCATAATCCACCTTGCTGCTTTCATCTATCAGCGGGTAAACAATGTATGCCTGCCGCCCTTTAGCAATTTCTGCTTTTATAAAATCCATCACCTGCGGTCGTTTGTTTTCAAAACGATGGCTGGTATGTATTGGTTGCCGCCCGGGGGGTAATTCGTCAATTACGCTGTAATCCAAATCGCCATAAGCAGTTAATGCCAGGGTACGTGGTATAGGCGTGGCCGTCATTACCAATACATGCGGGGGCAGTACATTTTTTTTCCAAAGGGCTGCCCGTTGCGCCACCCCAAACTTATGCTGCTCATCCACCACTGCAAACCCAAGGTTTTTAAACAGCACTTTTTCTTCTATCACCGCATGGGTGCCTATTAAAATATGCACAGTACCATCGGCACAACCCTCCAGTATTTGCCGCCGCTCTTTTCCTTTAGATGAGCCCGTAAGCAGCTTTACACAAACCGGCATATTTTTTACCAGCTCCCTAATACTCGTATAATGCTGCTGGGCTAAAATTTCGGTAGGCGCCATTAATACACTCTGAAAATGTTGTTCATCTGCCGGGCGGCTGTTATCGGCTGCCAGCAGCATACTCAGCAGTGCTACAATAGTTTTTCCACTACCCACATCTCCCTGCAAGAGGCGGTTCATCTGTTTACCGCTGCCCACATCTTTGCGTATTTCTTTTAGTACCCTTTTTTGAGCATTGGTTAGTTCAAATGGCAGGTACTGGTTGTAAAATGTATTAAACAAGGGGCCCACTTTTTCAAAAGTAAAACCCTTGCTAAAGCGATGCCGTACACTGCGGATAAGCCCCAGCCTTAGCTGTGCAAAAAAAAGCTCTTCAAATTTTATACGGCGTACCGCCTGCTGGTACATCTCTTCCGATGCCGGAAAATGTATGTTGCACAATGCCTCCCAACGGGAGATAAAACGATACTGTGCAATAACAGCCTGTGGTAAATTTTCGGGCAGGTCGGCTGGGGTTAATAATTGAAACAGTGCGTAGGTTAATTTGGCAATAGCCCGGCCATTATAGCCACGGGCCTTTAGTTTTTCGGTAGAGGGATAGATGGGGTCTAAAAAACTTTTGCCCCCCACTTTTTCTGGCGAATACGTCTCCAGCTCGGGGTGTACCATTTGCACCCTGTTGTTAAAAAAACTCACCCTGCCAAATACCAGGTACACATGCCCCTCTGCCAATACCTTTTGTATCCAGCCAATACCCTGAAACCAGGTAAGCTCAATCTCTCCGCTGGCATCTTGCAAATAAGCTATCAGCCTGCGGGCTTGTTTTTCACCCACTATAGAAAAACTGGTAAGCTTGCCAGCTACCTGTGCATAATCGCTGGTATAAGTAAGGCTTGCAATGCTGTCAATTTTTGTTTTATCCAAATGCCGCAACGGGTAATGCTCCAGCAAGTCTTTAAACGTAAAAATGCCCAGCTCTTTTTTTAGTAAATCAGCACGCTGTGGGCCTACGCCTTTAATGTATTCAACCGGGCTGTGTAATATGTTATTGTTGCTGCTAATGGCCAATTGATTTGCACAAATATAATTGCAAACGGTTAATCATTT
Source organism: Bacteroidota bacterium (assembly GCA_039796475.1). Taxonomy (GTDB): domain Bacteria; phylum Bacteroidota; class Bacteroidia; order Chitinophagales; family Chitinophagaceae; genus Ferruginibacter. Next base: position 8,325 of record JBDKJT010000018.1, read on the forward strand.
TTTTGCCAGCGGCAAAGCGCTTATCAGCAGCAGTGGCGTCGCACTACGTTTATCATTGGTGCAGGTGGCAGCACAGCAGTAAGCGATGTATACAATTGCTGCAGGCTGTAGGCCACTGCAATATTACTCAAAGCGATAACCTCTTAAAAAATCTTCTGCCAGCATGCGCTTTTTTCCTTCCAGCTGCAGTTCTTTTACATGGATATAACCATCGGCACAAGCAAATTTTAAAAATGTTTTGCCATCGGTTTTACAATCGCCGGCATCACCCACTGGTATACCCAGTTCTATTTCGCTTTTATAAATTTTTAGCGTTTTACCATTTAGCGTCGTAAATGCCCCCGGAAAAGGCGAAAGCCCCCTGATAAGGTTATGCACTTGCTGCACCGGTTTACTAAAATCAATTTTACAGGTATCGGTAAAAATTTTGGGCGCATGTTTTAAATCCGTATCAAACACCTGCGGCACTTCATTTAAAGATTGATCTGCCAACCCTTTAACGGTGTTTACCAATACAGCAGCGCCCATATCTTTCATCCGGTCGTGTATTTGGCCGGCTGTTTCGTTATGTGCAATGGGCATGGTTTGCTGTAATAAAATATCGCCGGTATCAATTTCGTGTTTTAATTTAAAGGTAGTAACACCCGTTTCTTTTTCGCCATTGATAACAGCCCAATTGATAGGTGCAGCGCCACGGTAATGTGGCAACAAGCTTCCATGCACATTAATAGTGCCCATTGGAGGCATGCTCCAAACTACCTCAGGCAACATGCGAAAAGCAACTACAATCTGCAAATCTGCCTTCAATGATTTTAATTGAGAAAGAGAGTCGGGGTTCTTTAATTTTTCGGGCTGCAAAACATGCAAGTTGTTTTCAACCGCATATTTTTTTACCGCACTCTGCTGTAATTGCATTCCTCTTCCGGCCGGTTTATCCGGAGCGGTAATTACGCCAACAATATTGCAGCCTGCTTTTACCAAAGCATCCAAAGAGGCAACGGCAAATTCAGGTGTGCCCATAAAAACAATGCGTAAATCTTTATAATCCTTCATGGCGGCAAAGGTAAATAATCAGGGTGGCAAGTGGTATATACCCTGTTAGTAAACATGCGTTGTAATACCAAACAGGGTTTGTTGCCATCAACTACTGGCAAAAAATGGTATAGCAGGTATATAAGGCTTGCCTATTTGCCTACATAAACCATACTTATATTTGTTTTAAAATCATGTAAAAAGGGGATGCTGCAAACTGGCAGAGCATGTTTATTTGTAACCTGTTAAATTTTTTGGTATGCAAACCGGTGGCATTATTTTATGGGCAGTACTCTTGTACAGCAGCCTGCATGCACAGCCGCCGGCTGATAAAGACAGCCTGCGCCGGTTGCTGGCACATACGGCAGCAGACAGCACAACCGTAAATAACTGGTACCAGTATGGTGAGTTATTTGAAACCGACGCACCCGATTCTGCGGCCTGGTATTATCAAAAAGCAAAATCGCTGGCACAAAAAATTGGGTACAAAAAAGGGCTAGCCGCTTTTGGCAGCCACTATATTGTACTGCTGAATAACAAAGGGCAGTTTAAAGAGGCATTAACCATTGCTAAAGAAGCACTGGAAATATCCAAAACCCTCGGTGATAAAAAAGAATTGGCAGTGGCTTACTTAAATGTAGGCAGCGAGTGGCAATACCTTTCGGATTTTGCACTGGCAGCAGATTGTTACCTGTTGGCCAGGCAAATGGCAGAAACCATTAATGACAAACGCTTGTTACGAATTGCCAACAATAACCTGGCATCGGTATTTATTGAGCTGGGCGAATTTGAAAAAGGTAAATTATATGCCGAGCAATCTTTACAAATTGCCCGGGAATTAAAAAACGAGTACGCCATTTCATCTTCTATGTACAATATTGCCACGGCTGCCACACAATTAAAACAATACCACAAAGCACTTGAATTGTACAAAGCCATCGAAAAAATTGGTTTGCAAAGTAAAGATGATATTGTACAGCTGGATGGATGGCTGGGTATGGCTGAGGTGTACAATGCCATGGGTGATGCCCCCGCTGCAGAAAAATTTTACCAGCAGGTAATCCGCTTTTCGCAACAAAAACAATTACCCGAATACCAAATGTATGCCTGCATGGGCTATGCCGACCTGTTATTAAAAAACAAACAGTTTGCCAATGCCCGCCACATTATTAACACAGGTATTGCATTGGCACAAAAACAGGGCTCGATGCTGGAGTTAAAAGACCTATACCTGAAAGCGGCTGTACTAAACGAAAAAACAGGCAGTGCTGCTGCAGCACTGGATTACAGAAAACAATTTGAAGTAATCAACGATTCGATACTGGGCGAAAAAAGCCGTACAACCATTGCCAACCTGGAAGCAAAATATGAGTTTGATAAAAAAGAAGCCACCATCAATCAACTGGAAGCCAAAAACCAGTTACACACACTGGCCATTCAACAAACTCATGTGCTCAATTATATTTTGGCAGGCAGCGCTATAGGCTTATTACTGTTGTTTGCTTTAAGCTATCGCAATTACAGGCAAAAAAAAATTTTACAACAACAGCGTATTAACGAGCTGGAAAAAGAAAAACAACTTACTGCCACCGAAGCGGTATTAAAAGGCGAAGCACAAGAAAGAAGCAGGTTGGCTAAAGACCTGCATGATGGCCTGGGCGGTTTGTTAAGCGGTATTAAATATTCATTTCAATCTATGAAAGGAAACATGGTAATGACACCTGAAAACATGCAGGCATTTGAACGCAGCATGGATATGCTGGACAGCTCTATTAAAGAGATGCGACGGGTAGCCCACAACCTGATGCCCGAGGCGCTGGTTAAGTTTGGGCTGGATACAGCACTAAAAGATTTTTGTAACGATATTAATCAAACCGGTGCCCTGCAGGTATCGTACCAGGGTATTGGCCTTGCCAACAGCCATATCGATCAAACAACAGCTATTAGTATTTACCGCATTGTGCAGGAGCTAATCAATAATACCTTAAAACATGCATCGGCCAATAATGCCATTGTGCAGGTAAGCAAAGCAGACAATAAAATAAGCATTACGGTGGAAGATGATGGAAGAGGGTTTAATACAGCAACCCTGCAACAATCCAACGGCATGGGCTGGAGCAATATTAAGCAACGGGTAAATTTATTAAAAGGAAAACTGGATGTACACTCACAGCAAGGAGAAGGCACATCTGTATTAATTGAATTTACTTTATCATGAGCATAAAAGTTTTTATTACAGACGACCATTACATGGTGATAGAAGGCATCCGCTCGCTGTTGCAGCATGAACCTGCTATTGAGTGGATGGGCCATGCATCCAATGCCGAATCTTGCCTGGCCTACTTACGCAACCAGCAACCAGATGTAATACTGATGGATATAAATATGCCCGGCCAAAGCGGTATTGATTTGTGCAAAGCGGTAAAAGATAAGTACCCGGGTATTTTTATTATTGGCCTAAGCACTTTTAACCAGCAAAGCTTTATACAAAAAATGATGGACAATGGGGCTAGCGGTTATGTACTTAAAAATGCTACGCAGGCAGAGCTAACTGCTGCCATTACCACCGTAGCAAAGGGCCAAACATACTTTAGCGATGAGGCTGCCGCTGCATTACGCCATATATCCAACACACAAATACCTGTAATTACCCGAAGAGAAAAAGAGGTGCTGGGGCTGATAGCAGAAGGATTAACCAATACAGAAATTGCAGCAAAACTATTTATCAGCCAGGCTACAGTAGATACTCACCGAAAAAATTTGCTGATAAAATTTCAAACAAAAAATACCGCCTCTCTTGTAAAAACTGCTGTACAGCTTCAGTTAATATAATGGTGGTGGCAACGCTGCTTAAATAGGTTAATTGATGGATGTAATTATTTACTTGCCGGGGGACGGCGTTTAAAATGTGGGGGGCGTTTTCCCCTGTTGCCACCTCCACCCGGCTTGCCCTGGTGTACAAATGGCTTGTACTCGGGTGCTTCGCCAAACTGCTCGGGCAATGGTTGTTTTTGTACTGGTTTACCCAATAGTTTTTCTATCCTGTCAAATTTTCGTTGTTCTTTAAGGCTTATAAATGTAATGGCGGTGCCTTCTGCAGCAGCCCGGGCTGTACGGCCAATACGGTGTACATAGTCTTCGCCATCATGCGGCACATCGTAATTAATTACCAGGTCGATATTATCAATATCTATTCCACGGCTTAAAATATCGGTGGCTACCAGCACTTTTAAACGGCCACTTTTAAAATGCATCAGTACTTCTTCTCTTTTATCCTGCTCCAGGTCGCTGTGTATTTCATCTACGGCCAGCCGGGTTCTTTTTAGCTCACGGGTAAGTTCTTTTACACTTTGCTTGCTGCTGCAAAATACCAGTACAGAGTTAAATTCTTTTTGATGAAGGATGTATTTTACAAGAGGTATTTTTTGAGTATCGTACAGCACATAGGCCAACTGAACAATTTTTTCATTGGGCTTGCTGATGGCAATATTTATTTCTGCCGGCTGCTGTAATATTCTTCTTGCCATTTCCCTTATTTTGGGTGGCATGGTAGCAGAAAACAACAGGTTTTGTCTTTTTGCGGGCAGTGCATTAATGATACGCATGATATCGTCATAAAAGCCCATATCCAGCATCCTGTCTGCTTCATCCAATACCAGGTATTGTAAGCCATTTAATTTTACATAGCCCATATTTAAATGAGCCAGCATTTTACCCGGGGTGCATATTACCACATCTGCCCCGGCACTTAAGGCTTTTTTTTCTTGTACAAAAGCATGCCCATCTCCACCACCATATACAGCGATAGAGCTAACCGATGTAAAATAAGAAAGCCCCTCCATGTGCTGTGCTATTTGTATAGCCAACTCCCGGGTAGGCACAATTACCAATGCCGTAATGCTGTGGTGATCGGTAGCCCTGGTAAGGATATTATTGATAAGAGGCAGCAAAAAAGCAGCAGTTTTACCGGTACCCGTTTGGGCAGATGCAATTACATCTTTACCCTGTAATACCAATGGAATAACTTGCTCCTGCACAGGAGTGGCGTCTTCATATCCGGATGCTTCAATACCTTCTGATAAACGGCTGTCGAAATTAAATGCTGTAAACTTCAAAATAATGTGCGCTGGTGAGCTTTGTTTGGTTCAGGTAAAATAACATTGTAAAAGTAAGCATTAATATACAGAGTATAAAACCTGCCAAAATCAGCTATTGCTGCTTTACAAACCTGATATTGGGGTGATCTATCAGGTAATTTGCAGGCATATGCAAGGTATCGTTTTGGATGATTAGTACAATACCTTTAAAGCTTACCTGTTGTAATGATGGCAGCAGGGCTACTTCAAAATAATTATTGGCATCGGCAGTGTCTTTTAGCAGGCTTGCCACATCGGGATAAAGCTGATGCTGCAGGTAAAGCTGGCAGGGCTGTTGCTCTGCAATGCTGATGCTGGCTGTAGCAGCTGCCTGCACCCAATAGCTGGCCTTGCTGGTAACAACCATGCAGCGTACGGTTTGTGCCAAATAGCTATTGGCATCTTTTATATGGATATTGATATTGCCCGGCTGCGTTGATTTTTTTAAGATTTTAAAATCGTTTCCGGGCACTTTAGATGCCTGCAATCTTATAGTGTCTCCCTCTCTATGCCAGGTGCCACCAGCCTCCCGGTCAACGGCACCATAGCTGTAAAAAAAACGAAAGCTGCTATCTGCATTCAATTGGAAGCCGGCGGCCATTTCATGAATACCGGTAAGCTGATACCTGCCCGCTAACTCCTGCGCCATAGTGGTTAACCCAATTTGCATGCAACCAATAATGATAAATAATTTTTTCATGTTACCAGTTTAATACCGCATCTACTTATTTTTTTAAGCCTTTTTGTTATCTATTAATACAATCCTTAAAGGGGTACTGTTAGGAGCGATACAAGTTTACATCATTTAACCACAGCTTGTAATAAGCTGCTTAAAAATTGTATGAATTGTACAATGCAAAGGGCTTACTTAATGCATAGGCAGGCTCCAACAGCCTATAAGCAATACTACTTAATAGCGGCCTTCGTTATTTTATATAAACAATTTTAATATTGCATTATGTTTGCAGGCAGGCACCTGATAAAGCCCTTCACTTTATTAAATAAATAGCAATGAAAAAAAAATTGAATTTACTACTGCTTGCATGTTGCTGCAGCGTGGCAGCAAATGCACAAACAGATAATTTTAAAAAACTGGATAGCTTTTTTGATGCACTAGCGGCTAACAATAAAGCGATGGGGAGTATTGTAATCAGGCAAAATGGCCAAACGGTATACAGTAAGGCTACGGGCTTTCGTGGCTATAAGGCAGGTGAAAAAATACCATCTACCCCTGCCACCATTTACAGGCTAGGCTCAATCTCTAAAGTATATACGGCAGCAATTATTTTTCAATTGATACAACAGGGCAGGTTAACGATGGAAACAGCATTAAGCAAGTACTATCCCGCCATACCCAATGCTGCTGACATAAAAATAAAACACTTGCTAAACCATAGCAGCGGTATTTTTAATATTACTACAGATAGCACCTATACCAACTGGTATAAAACGGGGCTTAGCAAAAATGAAATGCTCAAAAAAATGGCTGGTCATCCGGCGGTATTTAACCCCGGCACCAGTACCCGATATAGCAACAGTAATTTTATATTGCTTGGATATATTATTGAAGACATCAGTAAAAAAACTTACCAGCAAAACCTGGATGAATTAATCAACAAAAAAACTGGCGCCAGCCACACCTATTATTTTAGCAAAACCGATGCCGCTAAAAATGAAGCTTACTCTTACGCCTACGAAAATAACCAATGGGAGGAGCAGCCAGAAACACACCAAAGCATTCCGCATGGTGCCGGTGCAATTGCTGCCACTGCCGAAGAAACTGCCCTATTTATGGAGCAATATATAAGCGGCAATATATTAAGCCGTCAATGGACGGATACTGTAATAACAGGGGTAAAACAATTAGGTTATGGTATTATGAAATTTACGTTTGATACACTTACGGGCTATGGTCACAATGGTGCTATTGACGAATTTAGAAGTACTGCATTTTACTTGCCAGGGCAAAAAATTGCCATGGCATTTTTAAGCAATGGTATCAACTACCAGCTAAACGACATCATGAACGCTGCTACAAAAATTTACCTGCAACAACCCTTCACTATTCCAACCTTTGCTACCATTGAATTAAAGGATGCTGATTTAGCAAAGTTTAACGGGGTATACAGTACAGATAAGTTTCCCTTAAAAATTACAATTGATCATAAGGAAGGAAAACTGCTGGCTCAAGCTACTGGCCAAATGCAATTTTCGCTGGATGCACAAAGCCCCACCATTTTTGCAAACGAACAATTTGGCGTGGTGCTTGAATTTGTTTTAACCAACGGCGATACAGTAAAAGAAATGATACTAAAGCAGGGTGGCGCTGCTGTTTCGTTTACCAAATAACCAACTTACGTATGGATACAGCCTGTTGCAAAGGCTGCATCCATACAAACGCTCTGCAATTTGTACCCTATTGATAAGGGACAATATTTTTTAAAAATATGGCTTGAACAGTTAACTCAACAACGATGAGTTTAGGTGATAAATCAACATTCTCTTTAGATGATTTTAAATACGTAAGTTACAATTACTAAAAGCGGTATTGCTATTGCCTCGTGGCGGCACCATTCAATTTTTTAGTATGCTCAGGTCAAAAAAAATTATAGTTATACCCGTTGCAATTTTAAGCATTTTGGCAGGGCTCATTTTTTTTGTAAAAGGCTGTGTACAGGGGTATACCAACTATGGCGTTGTTGGCACGCCTGGCATCAGTGATAACGGCAAATTACTTACCGCCCTTATAGCCGAAAACAAAGCCACCACTTACAACGAAAATGGAGGCTACCGCAAAACTACTTACCGCACTACCTATTGGCTTAAACAATACGAACTGGCTACAGGTGTTTTATTAAAAAAGCAACTGCTTTTTACTTCTTCCGAAATTGATCCACTTACGGTGGAATGTTACGGTGCAATCAATAACAACTTATGGTTGCATGCAAATGGGTTGATGGCTTATGATTTGCATACCCTGGGGCTGGTAACTACACAACAGCAATTGGCAAGTTTGGCCGGATTACCTGAAAATATTTTTGAAAACCAACACCGGCTGACCGATGTACAAATGCATCACAAGAGGGCATTGTTTACAGTAACAAATGGCGATAAATACCAGCTAAGCCTTACAAGGCTGCGCCTTGAAAAATACAACCCGGCTACTGACACTGTAAAAGAAAATTCAGCCAATAAAATACAGCGGCAACTACACCTCAACAATGTTTTGGGAAGCCGCAGCGATACGGTGGGCAAGCAAGTGTATATACTAGCTAAAGACAGCATGCAAGCATCGGCGACAGACTTATTTACAAACGCCGCAACTAACATAAGCTACCGGATGAAACTTTTTACCGGTGCGTATATAATTAAGCAATATAGCGGTCATCATATTACTAACCTCCAAAACATTCACCCCTTAAACGACAGTACCTACCTAAACCCATTTTTTTTACACAACAGCACAGCCAGCAGCATTATTCACCTGCAACAACCAACAGGTTACCTGCTGCTGCACCAGGATGTAACGGGCAGCCAGGCACAGGCTATACTCACCCGTATTGATACAAATAATAACAACGTTTGGCAATCAAGCACAGGCATTAGTACAAAACTCAATACTTGCATTGTACAAAATGGATACTGCATTATTACTGGCAACAAGATGTACATCACCTCACCTTATACAGGTTTTGATGCCATGCTTATGGTATATATTAAAACGGGTTTGATATCGAATATTTCTCTGGAAAAATAGCGCTATCCTCTACCGCCGAGCAAGGTAGCATTGTATTAAATAAAGCAGACCTCTTTGCTCAAAAAGCTGCCGTATGCTTAACTATTTCTTCAATACTAACTGTTCAATTGCAGCAAAGCATAAGTTGCTGTAACCGTTCTGAATAAATAGGGTGATAAAAATTGAAAACAAGCCCTGCATTGGTGACAGTAATACACCTTAACTATTATCAGCGTAAAGCAGTAAAAAAGCAGTCATTTAAATCGTATAAAAAAAGGGCCAGGATAAATATCCAGCCCCGCTTTTAAATCCAATATCCTTTGAAAAACCTGCGTTAAAATTACCACAGCATTTGCGTGCTGCAATCTTTATTTATTAAATGGCTTGTTTTAGTTACCTGCTGGCTTTTAAGCATTGTTATCTTAAGT
>JBDKJT010000019.1:0-6246 GCA_039796475.1 Bacteroidota bacterium
AGCTGGCAGGCTTTACTTACAATCGTTTATTGTGCCCGGCTGGTTGTTTTACCTGCTGATAAAATTTAGCCGTTAACTTTACAGCATGCCAAAAATTGTAACGGTTTTTTTGTGGGGTATGATTATCAGCTTCCTGGGTTGCTTGCCACTGGGTACGCTTAATATTACGGCTATGCAAATAGCAGTGCAGGAGTCGGTTTTAAATGCTATACATTTTGCAGTTGGTTGCCTGGTAGTGGAGATGGCTTATGTACGCATATCCATTGTTGGTATTAACTGGGTACGTAAGCAGGTGAAATTAATGAAACTGCTCGAGTGGATAACACTCGGTATAATACTGGCACTGGCAGCCGGTAGTTTTATTGCGGCATTAAAAGCAGGGCCCGGCCAAAAAAATGTAGTGCTCAATAATACCATGCATCGTTTTTTACTGGGTCTGTTTATGAGTGCACTCAATCCCATGCAAATACCATTTTGGTTTGGCTGGAGCACCGTGCTGTTTCAAAAAAATATATTGCAGCCTGTAAACAGCCAGTTTAATAGTTATATAGCCGGCATCGGGCTTGGAACGCTTTTGGGTAATTGCCTGTTTATTTTTGGCGGCCGTTGGATTACAGACCGTATCAGTAACAGCGAAGCTTATTTAAATTGGGTAATTGGGGGCATCTTTACCGTTACAGCTATTATACAACTCGTAAAAATGCTGTTTCACAAAGACAGCATCAGCAAGTTTGAAGATACCAACACAGGCTAAAGCAGCCTTTAATGGTGCCCGGTTTTCCATTTATATAATTAATCATTCTTTTCACATTTGTTACAGGTTAATGCACCCGCTTTCAGCTATTTTTGTTGTGCATGAAACATCTTGCCTATCTCAATCATTATTTTTGGAAATACCGCTACCGCCTGCTGCTGGGTATTTTATTTATCATCCTCAGCAATTATTTTAGAATATTGGCTCCTCAGTTAACCGGCTATGTTGTAAATACGGTAGTAACCAGTATCGATCAACCGGCGGCAGCCAATAAAACATCTGCCCAAAACGATGTACTGGTGCAGCAAATTATTCGTACCCTGGATGCCAAACCTTTGGCTGGTAAAATATTATGGTGTGGCATTACTTTTTTGCTGCTGGCTGTTGTAAGCGGATTTTTTATGTTTTTAATGCGGCAAACCATTATAGTGATGAGCCGCCTGATTGAGTACGATCAAAAAAACCAGGTATTTAACCACTACCAGCAGTTGGATGCTGCTTTTTATAAAACACATAGTACAGGTGATTTAATGAATCGTATTTCCGAAGATGTTAGCAGGGTGCGTATGTACACAGGGCCGGCTATCATGTATTTTATTAACCTGGCTGCTATTATAGGTTTTAGCATGTTTTTTATGATAAAGGCCAGCCCCAAACTTACACTTGTGGCATTATCGCCCCTGCCCATATTAGCCATTACCATTTATATGGTAAACACAGTTATCCATAAAAAAAGCGAAAAAATACAGGGACTGTTAAGCCAGCTTACCACCAATGCCCAGGAGTCGTACAGTGGTATACGGGTAATAAAATCTTTTGTGCAGGAAAAAGCCATGCTCAATTTTTTTAACCATAATAGTACGGAGTATAAAAAAAATGCACTGGGCCTGGCAAAAACCGAAGCCATCTATTTTCCGGCAATGTCGTTGATGATTGGCATTAGTACGTTAATAACAATAATGGTTGGTGCACTGGATGTAATACATGGAGTGCCCGGTGCATCGGTTGGTACCATTGCCGAATTTGTGATGTATATCCAAATGCTCACTTTTCCGGTTAGTGCCATCGGGTGGACGGCCAGCATGACTCAACGGGCTGCCGCCTCACAAAAACGAATCAACGAGTTTTTAAATACTACGCCTGCCATTAGCAACAGCCATACCTTACTTACACCTTCGCTGAGTAACAATATTCTTTTTAACAACGTAAACTTTACCTATCCCAATACCGGCATTCATGCCATTAAAAATTTTTCGCTGCAAATTAGCAAAGGCGAAAAAGTAGCCATTGTTGGTAAAACAGGTTCGGGCAAATCTACCATTGCTCAGTTAATGCTACGAATGTACGATCCGCAGCAAGGTGCCATTACTTATGATGGCGTAGATGTGCGCCAAACAGATATTGCTTGGTTAAGAAATGCGGTAAGCTATGTACCACAGGATGTTTTTTTATTTAGCGACAGCATCCACAATAATATAGTATTTGGCTTGCCCGGTGCCAGCAAACAGCAAGTAGTAAAAGCTGCCCAAGCCGCCTGTGTAGCTAAAGAGATAGATAGCTTTGCGGAGGGCTATGCCACACTAGTGGGCGAAAGGGGCGTAACCTTGAGTGGTGGCCAAAAGCAACGCATCTCTATTGCCCGGGCTTTAATTAAAGATCCACAGCTTGTAATATTTGATGACTGCCTTAGCGCTGTAGATGCCAAAACAGAAAAAGAGATTTTATCTAACCTTAATCTTTTTTTGCAAGAAAAAACGGCCATCATTATTACACACCGCATTTTTTCGCTGCTGCAGTTTGATAAAATTATCGTGTTGGATGAAGGCCGCATTGCAGAGCAAGGTAAGCATGCCGACCTGATGGCATTAAACGGTTTGTATGCAGATATGTTTGCCCGGCAGCAAAAACAAGATACCGGTTTTGAGGCCTCAAACAGCATGCGATAAATATACGTTTTCGAAATATTTGTACTAAATTTTGCTATTTCAAAAACAACTTTATCTTTGCCGGGTTAATTTTTTATTGGTAATCAGCTAAAAAACTAAAAAAACGGTGGCGTACGAAAACAACGACAAAAAAATGGACAGCGTTTACAGTAAACGCATTAAAGCCGGCAAACGCAGAACTTACTTTTTTGATGTAAGAGAAACAAGAGGCAACGATTATTACCTCACCATTACAGAAAGCCGTAAACGTTTTGACTCTGATGGATACGACAGGCATAAGATTTTTTTATATAAAGAAGACTTCAATAAATTTATCAAAGGATTGGGTGATGCAGTTGATTATGTGAAAACCGAATTAATGCCCGATTTTGATTTTGATGCTTTTAACCACGATACACCTTACGAAGGGGAAGATGCTGCTGCTGCGCCTGCAGTTGTATCCGAAGTAGCAACCGCTGCTGCACCTGCTGAAGAAAGCACTACCAATAATGCACCCGAAACTTCAGAAGATACACCGGCTGCCGATAATGGCAGCAGTGTTGAAGTAGACAAATGGTAATAAACACCCTATTTATAAAAAAAGCCTTTCGTAACAGAAAGGCTTTTTTAGTTTTAAATGCACCCCACATTTTTAAAAATTTTAACCTTATTGCTTTTTTATCAATCAATTATATAGGCTGGCGCTTGTATCATTCAGATAAAATGTTTTTATATTTTAAATGTGGGCAACCTGTGGATAAACTGCATTTATGTGTAAATATCTCTCTCCACTTCTTCAGTCATTCTGTTATATTTACTCATCCGCTGTGCATTGTACAGCATTGTATGGTACAGGTTGTCAATTGGGGTAAAATGTGGATTTTTAACTTATCAACAGACCGGCGATATTATCCTTTTTCATGTAGGTTTGCCGCTCTACAAAAAATTAAGACAAGTGCGTTTAAAGACTTTAGAAATTAAGGGTTTTAAAAGTTTTGCCGATAAAACGGTACTCAACTTTGATGAAGGTATTACCGGCGTAATTGGCCCCAATGGCTGCGGTAAAAGCAATATCATTGATAGCATACGTTGGGTAATTGGCGAACATAAAATTAGTAACCTGCGTAGCGAAAACCTGGAGAGCCTGGTGTTTAACGGATCTAAAAGCCGAAGCGCCTCAGGCCTGGCAGAAGTAAGCCTCACCTTTGAGAATACTAAAAACCTGCTGCCTACCGAATTTAATACGGTTACCATTACACGTAAGTATTATAAAAACGGCGAAAGTGAATATCGCCTCAATGATGTTGCCTGTCGCTTAAAAGATATCCATAACCTGTTTATGGATACCGGGGTAAGCACAGACAGTTATGCCATTATTGAGTTGGGTATGGTGGACGACATCATAAAAGATAAAGAAAACAGCCGTAGAAAAATGCTGGAGCAAGCCGCCGGCATTACCATTTACAAAACCCGTAAAAGAGAAGCCAAACTTAAGCTGGATGCTACTGAGCAAGATTTGGCACGTATTGAAGATTTGTTGTTTGAAATTAACAACCAGCTTAAAAGCCTGGAAAGCCAGGCTAAAAAAGCAGAGCGTTATTTTGAAATAAAAAAAGAATACAAAGAGATAAGTATAGAGCTGGCAAAAGCTGCACTGGAAGGATTTAATATTACCTACCGGGATTTAAATCATCAACAACAAGCTGAGGTAGATAAACGCATTGAATTAGAAACTGCTATTGCCAAGGAAGAAGCAGCCCTTGAACAAGAAAAATTGGGCTTTATAGAAAAAGAAAAAGCCCTGCAGCAAATGCAGCATACGTTTAACGACATGCTGAGTAATGTGCGAAATAAAGAAAGTGATAAAAGCCTTACCGCACAACGCCTGCAATATTTAAAAGAAAAAGAAACCAGCCTCAACGATTTTTTGCAAAAAGCCGAAGGCCAATTAAAAGGCCTTGACGAAAGCATACAATTTACCAGCCTGCAAATAAAGGAAGATGAAATAAAGCTGGAAGAACTGGAGGCAAAACTGGATGAGTATAAAAACACTGTAGAAGATAAACGCAAAGTGTTTGATGAAAAACGCTCTGCTATAGATGATTTACGCCGGCAAAACCAGGCCATACAACGTAACCAGTTTGAAGCTGAAAAAAAGGTAGCCGTAGCCGATACTTCTATTCAAAACTTGCAACGCTCTATTGCCCAAACCCAGGATGAAAAAAGCCAGCGCCAAACACAATTGGAGCAATTAGAAGCTGATAGAAAGGTAAAGTCGGATGAACTGGAGCAAAAAAAGACTGATTTGCAGCAACTGCAAGATCACCACGAATTTACCAAGGAGCAAATTTTTCAAACCCAGCATGTGCTGGAGGGATTGCGGGCTCAATTAGCCGAAGAAAGCCGTAAGCTGGATAGCAAAAAAAATGAACATGCCCTGCTTAAAAGCCTGATAGATTCAATGGAGGGCTATCCCGAAAGTGTAAAATTTTTGCATAAAAATACCGGCTGGAATCATGAGGCACCGCTGCTGAGTGATGTAATTTATGTAAACCCCGACTACCGGGCTGCTGTAGAAAATGTGCTGGAGCCTTATCTTAATTACTATGTGGTAAACAACCTGCAAGAAGGCCTGCAAGCCGTACACCTGCTGGATGCCAATAAAAAAGGCAAAGCCAATTTTTTTATGTTGGATAAGTTTACTGAGTTTCAACAAACGCTTCAGCCGCAAGGCACCATACCAGCATTAAGTGTGGTAGAAGTGGATGAAAAATATAGTAACCTTGCCAAACACCTGCTGGGCAACGTTTTTATTGCAGCAGACGAAAGCGCTTTGCAAAACAGCAACGATGCCGTGATTTTAGAAAAAACAGGTAAGTATGTAAAAGGTAAATACGCACTTACAGGTGGTAGTGTAGGTTTGTTTGAAGGTAAAAAAATAGGCCGGGCAAAAAATCTTGAAAAATTAGCCGAGGAAATTGCTGCACAGGATATAGTGGTAAACGAATTAAAAGCAACCATACAGGCCCGCCACAACGAGGTAATAGCCTACAACGAGCAATTAAAAGAAAATGCCATCCGGCAAACGCAGCAAGAAATAAACCAGCTCACCAACCTGGTATTTAGCTTGCAAAACAAAATTGAAAATCTTCATCACCTCGAAGAAATCAGTAACAAACGCATTGATGATCTGCAACAGCAATTGCAAGCCAACCACGATGCCATTGCCAGTACAAGAGATGAGTTGGATAAGTTTAATACCCAATTGGAAGAGCTGGGCGATCGTATGCAGGCAGTAGAGCAGGATTATAGCCTGGCAGAACAGGATTATAATTTTGCCACCGCCAGCTACAACGATAGCAACCTGCAGTATACCAAGCAGCAAAGCAAGCTAACGGCATTAAAACAAGAGTACGATTTTAAAAGCAAGCAACTGGCCGATCTTAAAACACAGGTGGATGATAGTAAAACACAATTGGCCGATGCATCTGGCAGTATTGCTGGCACTGCAGGCGAATTGGCCGAACTGGAAACATTGCTGATAAGTTTGCTGCAGAATAAAGATGC